>DASSBQ010000292.1:0-5230 GCA_035698625.1 Nitrospiraceae bacterium | reverse complement strand
TCCTGTTCCCTGGCTCACCGACCGCATGCTCGCGCAATGGGCCGAAGGCGCGGGAGACAACAAACCGCCGGCTGTCTGGTTGCTGAACGATGTCAATCCGTTGTTTACGATGCCGCCGTCGATTCCGATCCGGCGTCTGTTCGAACAGTCTGAGTATCTGGGGAGCTTCAGCTCCTTCCTTGACGAATCGACCGAAATGGCGGACCTGATCCTGCCGGATCATTCATCGTTGGAATCATGGGGAGATCATGTGCCGTCCGCTTCCTCTCCTGCCCAAGTCGTCAGTCTGCTCCAGCCGTCGGTCTCTCCTCTCTATGACAGCCGGGCGCTGGGCGACACAATTCTGCACATAGCCGCACGCCTCGGACTTCCGGGCCTTTCCTGGAAGGATTTTCCTTCCTTACTTCAAGACAGATGGCGGCAGCGTTTCCCAGGCGACGGTGACAACACGGGCGAGGCTGGGGTCGAATCAACATGGGTTCACTACTTACAGCAGGGCGGGTGGTGGAATATACCGGCTCCGGATATGAACGCGAAACAGGCGAGCGCGCCGCCTCCCTACGAACCGGCCCGCTTCGACGGCGCTCCGAAGGAGTTTCCTTTCTATCTGCTGCCCTATCCATCAATGAGCCTCGGGCACGGGCGCGGCGCCAATCTGCCCTGGCTTCAGGAGTTGCCGGATACTCTCACCACCGCCATGTGGGGCAGTTGGGTAGAGATCAACCCGGCGACCGCCGGATCACTCGGCGTTGCACAAGGCGACGTGGTGCGCATCCACTCGCGTCATGGCACGCTGGATGTCCCGGCGTTGCTGGTTCCCGGCATCAGGCCGGACGTGATCGCCGTTCCGATCGGACAAGGCCATACGAACTACGGCCGCTACGGGAGCAATCGCGGCGTGAATCCCCTTTCAATCGTGGCTCCGCTCTTCGACGGCCGCTCCGGATCACTGGCGAGCGGCGCTACGAGGGTGCGGATCGAACCCACTGCAACCAAGGGGTCACTGGTCTTATTGGAGCGGCCGGGAGTGGATCCCGGCCATGCACTATTATCAATCCGGCGCAGTCGTCCTGGGACATAGAACAGGGCGAGGCACAAGAGTCCATGGGCCATCACCGAATCGAGATAAGAGAGGCAGCCGCATATGGCCGAGAAGAACGACGAGCCAAAACAGACCCGTTCCTATAAGTGGGAGATGGTGATCGATCTTGATCGCTGCACCGGTTGTGAAGCCTGCGTGGTCGCCTGTCACGCCGAGAACAATATTCGGATCTCCGGAGAGCGGGAGGCGGCGGAAGGGCGAGCCATCAACTGGATTCGCATCGAGCGCTATTGGGAAGGCGACTATCCGAACGTCACGGCGAAATTCATGCCCGTGCTGTGCCAGCAATGCGGCGCTGCTCCCTGCGAGCCGGTCTGTCCAGTCTACGCGTCCTACCATACACCGGAGGGCTTGAACGCGCAGGTGTACAACCGCTGTATCGGCGTCCGCTATTGCGGCAACAACTGCCCTTATATGGCCAGGCAATTCAATTGGTTCGATCCTGAGTGGGACAAGCCGCTCGAAGAACAACTCAACCCCGACGTGACGGTGCGGCAGAACGGCATCATGGAAAAGTGCACGTTCTGCGTCCAACGAATCAGGCAGGGCAAGGAACAGGCTGAACGCGAGGGCCGCCGCGTGCGGGACGGCGACATCACGCCGGCCTGCGTGCAATCCTGCCCCACATCGGCGCTGGTCTTTGGAGATCGCCACGACCCGGACAGTCGCGTCGCAAAATTGGCGGCGAGCGACCGGCGCTTCCATCTGCTCGAGTCGTTGGGGACCGAACCGGCCATTACCTATCTGAAGCGAGCGACCTGATGAACGCCGCACCTTCAGTCTGGCAGGACATGCCGAACATCAATCGCGACCTGCTGGCGCCGTTGGCCGCGACGGGACGCGGCTATGTGTTTTTGGTCGTGGTCCTTGGCGCCGTCGTGGCCGCGGGAGCCGGCGCCTGGGTGTATCAAATCGAAACCGGCATCGGCCAAACCAATATGCATCCGCCGATTTTCTGGAGCGCCTACATCGCTTCGTTCGTCTTTTGGATCGGGGTCAGCCACTCCGGCACCTTCATCTCCGGCGTGCTGCGCTTGAGCAAAGCGGAGTGGCGCCGGCCGGTGACGCGAGTCGCTGAATTGATGACGATCATCTCGGTCGTCATCGCGACCATGTTCGTGTTCTATCATCTCGGGCGCTCCTGGCGCTGGTATTACCTCATCCCCTATCCCAATCAACGGGAGATCTGGCCCGATTTTCGATCGCCGCTCATGTGGGATGCGACGGCGGTCTTCACCTATGCGACGGCCAGCACGATCTACCTCTATTTGCCGCTGATTCCCGATTTCGCCTTGGCGCGGGATCGCATCGCAGGATGGCGGAGGCCGCTCTATGCCGTCCTGTGTCTCGGCTGGCGCGGCACACAACGGCAATGGCAGGCGCTGAACACGGCCATTCGCATCATCACGCCGTTGATCGTCATGGTCATGGTGTCCGTCCATTCCATCGTCGGCTGGGATTTCGGCATGTCGCTCGTACCCGGCTGGCATACGTCGATCATCGCGCCCTACTTCGTCGTGGGCGCCGTGCATTCGGGATTGGGGATGGTCTTGATCGGCTTGTATCTGATACGGCGCGTGTATCGACTCGACGAGTACATCCGGCTGGAGCATTTCGACAAAATGGGCAAGTTATTGGTGGTGACGACGTTGACCTTGGCCTACCTCTATTTTGCCGAGCAACTCACCGTCTGGTACGCCCGCATCCCCGACCACATGGCCGTGCTGCATTCGATGATGACCGGCGCCTATGCCGTGCCGCACTGGACCATGATCGGCCTGATCTATGTGCTTCCGTTGCTCACGCTGACCCTGCCGCCGTTCCGGCGATGGCCGCTCGGGATGATGTGCATCGGGGTGGGAATCAATATCGGCATGTACATCGAACGCATGTTGATCCTCGTGCCGCCCTTGGCCCACCCGCGCTTGACCTACAATTGGAGCGACTATTTTCCTTCGACGGTGGAGCTGACGATCATGGCCGGTTCTCTGTCATTGGCGATTCTCCTTTACGTGTTGGCCGTCAAATTCGTTCCGATCATTTCGATTTGGGAAGAAAAGGAAGGGCGACTCCATGGGCGCGCCTCAGGATCGTGAAATTTCCGCTCTCTTTCAGCCGGGCACAGATATGTCGGCGGTCATCACACAACTTCAGAGGGCGGGCGTGACGCGAGAAGACATCGCACTCTGCTCTCCCTTGCCGCTCGAGCATCTCTCGCCCACGGCGAGAGCGCCATTACTCCCGTATTTCATCACGATCGCCGCCGGTGTGATCGGCATCGGAGTCGGCCTATTCTTTGCCGGCGGAACCGCCGCCCTCTACCCGCTCGAGACAGGCGGAAAAGCCATCGTCGCCGCGCCGGTGGTGGGAATCATTTCGTATGAGACGATGATGCTGCTTGCCGTCCTGGCCACCTTCATCACGATGATCGTCCGCATTGTCGGCGATCAAGGACGCGCATCCACCCGGGACCAACGAGTTGATGACGGCATGGTGGCGGTGGTGGTCCCAGTTACTCCGTCGGGAGCGGAAGCGATTCTATTGCAGGTTTTGGAACAGGCCGGCGCCACAGATATTACGATACGGCCTCGTCAGTCTGTTCAGCCGGGATGGGAGCCAAGCAGTCAGGCCTTGGCGGTATGGCTGTCGGCGATCGTGTTGTGCGCTTCGCTTCCCGGCTGTTCGCGCGACATGCAGGATCAACCGTCCTATCATCCCCAGGAGGCGCCGCGGCTCCATTCACCGACCGGCAGCGTGCCCCGGGACAGTCGGGTCATCCTGCCACCCGCGCGACAGACCGACGCGGCGGGGTCTGTGTGGGGTGAACGGATCTACCGGGTGAACTGCCTCCATTGCCATGGGCCAAGCGGTGAAGGAAACGGACCGGTCGCCGCGTATCTGAAAGAACGGCCCGCCGACCTGCTGTCGCGTTCCGTTCAAGAAAAGCCGCAATCCGAATTGTACGAGATCGTCACCGACGGCAAAGATATGATGCCGCCTTTTCGAGGGGAACTGTCGGCGGCTGAACGACGAGCGGTGGCCGGATTTGTAAAGCAGCTGGCCTCCCACAATGATGAACGTGGATCGAAGAATGGCGAGTGATGCATCCAGCGTTTTGGAGCGTGTTTCTGCGCACGAGATTTTCGAGCCAACGCACGACCGGGTAGAGAACCGGCATCCCTGAATCCCGATTCATGATTCATCATCCTCATTCCTGATTCATACGTCACTTGTCACATGCCGCCCTTCGACTTGAACTTGGAACGGCTTCACTTCCCGCTGCTGGGCAACAGCCTCGTGATCGGCCTGTTCAGCCTGTTCCATATTGCACTGGCAGGACTCTCGGTGGGCTGCATGGTCCTGGCGCCGATCTTCGAAGCCGCCGGCCGCGCCAATCCGTTCAACGTGGACCTCGCCCGAGCCGTCACCCGCTTCACGGTGGTGGTGTTCAGCGTCAGCACCGTCCTGGCGGTCATCATGGTCGAGTTGATGATCGGCTTGTTTCCCGTAACCACCATGTGGATGTGGAGTCGGTTCCGCCTCCCGATCGGGATAGGGGTAGCGGCGTTCATCCTGCAATTGTTCGTGCTCTACCCTTACTACCATTTTTGGAGTGAACTTCGGACACGCAGCGTGGCCTTGCATACGTCGCTGGGCGCGCTCGCCGCCCTCTTTATGCTCGTGTGGGTAATCGTTCTGGACGGGATGGGGTCGTATATGCTCACGCCGAGCGAACCAGGCGCGTCAGGGGCATCCCTGCTGAATCACACGTGGCTGCCGCTTGTCGTTCATCGGTTCGTCGGGAATCTCTTGATCGCCGGATACGCCATTGCGGCCTACGGAGCCTGGCGCGGCGGCCGCGTCGAAGATCACGAGTATCAGGACTACTATCGGCATCTCTTCACCACCGGTTGGAGAATCGGCGTCATCGGTCTCCTCTTGCAACCGGCCACCGGGTTGTTCTATGCGCTGTCGATTCAAAGCTCTGCGCCGGCGGCTTACGAACAGTTGGTCAACGGCCCCTATCAGGCGCTCCTCTACCTGCAATTCTGCTTGATCGGAGTATTGATCACCGGCAGGCATTTTCTCTTGAGATCGACGCAGCCTGTCTTTCGATTCACATGGCTC
>DASSBQ010000291.1:0-4313 GCA_035698625.1 Nitrospiraceae bacterium | reverse complement strand
CCAGAGCGTGACCGGATCGCCCGGAGCGGCATTCAATGGAGCCGTTTTTCTCTTGACCCTATACTTGCCCGTGGAGGTTTGCACCACGATACAATCCGATTGAATATCCAAGATGGTCCCCTGGACCTTCGTCGGGGAAGTGGTTGCCTGCCGGTGTGGTTCAGCGCCTTTTGCCGGCGTATACGGTACGGTCAGGAAGAGGGCCAAAAGTATCAAGCGCCGGCACGTGATCCGGCAGAGTCGCACCATGTCGGCCTCTGAATAGTGAATGACGGTTCCGCGAAGCGTCTGACTATGAATCATCCTGAAAAAGAGGTCAAGACGGGACACCATTCATCGCGATTTCGCCCGGGAGAGACGAGCGACGGCGGACTTTGTCGTTTGCCACATCGGGTCGCGAGGGGTCAGGCTTGCATGGAGGGCCTGCCAGGTCTTCAAGGCGTCCATCGACAGGCCGGCCTTCTCTTCAAATCGTGCGAGGCAGAGCTGCAGCGGGGTGTCGGGCTGGTCTGGCTGGTCTGGGCGAAAAAAGAGGGATCGGAGCAGCGCGACATGAGCCTTCGCCGGCAGGGCGGTTTCGAGCGTGCCGATTTTGTCTCTTGATGCGCTGCCGCAGGCAAAGTAATAGATCGATCGGATGTCCGACCGGGTGTCTTCCTTCAATGGTTCCTGATGACTCTGCATGTCGTGGACAATGCGAAGCAGTTCGGCGTCGGTTTCCTCTCCGCGCATGTTGCGCATCGACGCGAGCTGCAGTCCTCTGACATAGGGCCGCTGCCGCCCGCCGGCCAGGGCTGCGGTGAAGTGAGCTTGCGCATCGGCCAGTTTGCCGCGGCGCCACGCGATCCAATGACCCCACATGGCATGGGCATAGACATTCCGAGGGTCCACCTCCAGCGCGCGCCGATAATAGGATTCCGGCGCGGCTGTACCTACGTTGTCGCGAGAGCGAAGAAAATCCGCCCATCCCCGGTGCGCAAGCAGATCCGCTTTGCGTTCGCCTTCCGCGGTGGAAATGGCCTCATCCAGCGTGGGCAGCAACCCGCTCGCCAGCGTTGAAAAACGCTGGTCTTCTTGAAGGCGCATGTTGTCCAGCCATGCGACTGCAATATCGATTTGTTGGTCGGCTACCTGTTGCGCGAGTGATCGTTGAAGGACTGACCCGAACTGGCTTTCGGCCAGGTGAGCCCGGGCTTCTTGAATCTGAGACCAGGCGGACGCGTGGTCGCCGGCCGCCTCCAGCGACCGGGCTGCCTGGAGGAACTGGGCTGCTTGCTGCGCATGCGTACCCAATCCGGACAAGCCGAAAACCAGCCCGGCAACGGCCGCGACCGCCGCTCCCCCGAGCACCCAACGAAGGCGGCTGGGAAAGCGGCCTCTTCGGCGGCGCACCTCCGCCGCCACGTCGGCCGGAATATTGCCGGCTGGTTTCAGTATGGTGACGGCTTTGAGGTACGGAGGAATGTGCTCGATAGGAGTGACGCGGACCATGACCGGGAGAACATGGGGATCGGGGTGGCTCCATGTCCGCTGCGCGATGCTCAATTCGGTGAGCGTGTAGCGGCCTGCCGTAATCGACTCGGGAGAGATCAGGAAGACGAACAGATCCGCGTTCTCGATGGCCCGCGCGATGCGGGCGTCGTACTCCAGGCCCGGCGCGAGATCGTGCCGGTCGAGGAAGACGCTGTGCTTCTGTGCGACCAGCGTCAGCCTGATCTGATCGGCAAGGTCGCGATCCGTCGACGAGTAGCTGATAAAAATCTTCATCACTTAGGAAGAAGTATGCATCCGGCCGGCGCTGTCTCATACCACGATTCCTCCGTTATTCACAAATCGCCGTGCGGGCTCCTCAATTCAACGGATGGACCACGCCGGCAAACGTCAACAGGTCGGTGACGCGAAACCGGCCCGGTTGGGCCGACGGCAATGTCGGCGTCCAGTCTCGGTCGACCGAAAGATAGGAATCGGTATCGGCTTGCAGCAGCCCGATGAAGACTTCTCCGACGATGCCGCCGCCGACCGGGCCAAGGCGCAGCCCGCCTTCCATGACTTCGGCTTCTTTCAGAATGTAGTACCAGAGCGGAGTGCTGCGTTCCATGCGGTACGGGACAAGCTCCGAGAGTTGTCGCGGCGTGAGAGCCGGCACGCCCATGGCACGCGCGATGGCTTGGCCGGACGGAATGCCGAAGTTGACGTGGCGCATCAAATTACGGGAGGCCAATGATTGCACACCATCCGAAGGAAGGCCGGGGGCGGGCCCGCGCGATCCCGGGAGGTGCATGAGAACGGTCGAAAGTTTGCTGTCGATGCGCTTGTTGAATCTGACGTTCCCATCCCCGAAATCAAAGAACGTTTGCCAATCGACAAAGCGGCGCGATGCGCGCTTTCCACCCCGTAAATCGTTCGGGTTGGGGTCGGCGGGGTTGATGGAATCATCGAAGACGAACGCGAAGAACGGCGCACCGTCGCCGGGGCCAAAATTGAGCCGGTAGCTGGGGCGGACCTGCGAGTGTCCAAACCGGTACGCAGCCACGGAAAATTCGATCGGAATCAGCGCGTCCTTGGCGGAATTGCGGTAGTGCTGGTCCGCATGCCGGTCGTCGACGCGATAAAAGCGAAGGCCGTGGCGAAAAATGTCGTTGACGCGTTCTTGCCCGATCGTCTGCGGCAGAAACTCGTTGACGATGATCCATTGATAATGCCAGCGGACCATGCGCTGAGCCTGCCGAAAGAGTCGCTGCGGCGAGAGATGCGCGGAGGCGGGATCCGCGCGCAAATGATCGATCACGGCGTTATGAAACCGCAACATGGCGAGATGAAGCTGGCTGATGATGACGTTCTCGTCATTCCGGCTGTCGCCGATGATCGCGTTCTTGTTGGCGTCGCGCGGCACATCGTAACGCAGCGCGCCTTTCCGCGAGACGGTATCCGATCCCGGAATGGGCTCTACGCGAAACTTGATGTCGGCGCTGCCGCTGTCATACAACTCGGGCGAGCCTTGAGGCCCATCGCCGTATAGACTATCGAGATCAAACGCCGCGGTGCGGAAGTTTGTCGTCCTTCTCGGGATGCTGTTCTCCGACAGCGGGGACTTCAAATCGAGCGTGATATCGTGGTCCAGGAACTGTCCGATGAACGTCATGCCTGCCGTCATGGCCGGGTTGTCGGGGTTGTGAGGGCTGAAGGCGGCGGGGTTCAGAATGGATTGAACAGGATCCGTAAGAATGTCCAAGGCGTCGGTCGGGCCGCCTTTCACGCCGAGTTGCCTGGCCTGTTCTCGCGCCTCGTCGGTCTGAGAGCTGAAAGGCGGTAGTTTCGGAAACATCCGGGTGAAAGAGTCATCCGGTCGATGAGGATGAGTAGGCCGAATGACATGAACGGAATTTCCGCTGCCGGAATCAGCGGCTGCGATGGCGGTCAGGCCGGTGCACGACAAGAGTCCGGCCAAGCCCACTGAAACACAACGGGAGATCCGAGAGGGCATGATACCTCCTTCAGCACAGTGATCGAGTGACGTGGATTGTTTTTATGCGCGACTCGAATGATCGGCGGGGTTCAGCAAGAAGCGGACCATCATGAAATATCAGAAAATTGCCGAAGGGAATCGTGAAGCGATGTTGGTGCAGAGTCACATGGTGTATGAAAATCAATTCACAGAGTGCCTGAACGAACGCCGCAAACCATTCCTTTGCGGGATCATCGAGCCAATGTGCCAAACTGGACACGCGCGGTATGAAGAATGGAGATAGCATGATGCTGTTAGCACCCCGTCCCGCGAAACCGTCCGATCTCATCCTATGAAGATCGCCATCATCGGCGGAGGACCAGCCGGCCTCATGGCAGCGGAGACGGCAGCTGCGGCCGGCGCGCTGGTCGAGCTGTATGACGCGATGCCCTCGGTCGGTCGTAAATTTCTTCTGGCCGGAAAGGGCGGGTTGAACTTGACCCACTCGGAGCCCAGCGATCCGTTTCTCTCTCGGTACGGGGCGAGCCGCCCGCGGCTCGCCCCGCTTCTCGCTTCGTTCGGCCCTGAATCGGTTCGCGAATGGGCGGACGGCCTCGGCATCAGGACGTTCGTCGGCTCATCAGGCCGTATATTTCCAACCGATCTCAAGGCGGCGCCGTTGCTGCGCGCCTGGCTTCGTCGATTGCGTCAGGCCGGCGTACTCTTTCATATGCGGCATCGCTGGAAGGGATGGAACGAAGCGGGAGAGCCGGGCTTCATCACGCCGGAAGGGCCTCGTTCGGTCAAAGCCGATGCGGTGATTCTCGCCTTGGGCGGCGGCAGTTGGCCGCAGCTCGGTTCCAATGCC
>DASSBQ010000290.1:0-3703 GCA_035698625.1 Nitrospiraceae bacterium | reverse complement strand
GATTACGACATTCAGACGGAGTCGCGCAAGAAGGTGGAGGGCGGCGTCAAGTATTTCAGCATGGGAAGCATCATGTGGTTCACAAACCTGGACCATGGCCGCCGCCATCAGAAACTGCCCCTCATGACGATGGCCGAGAACTTGAAGTTCAACAGAAACCTGAGGGGCAAGGCTGCTTACGACCGGTACGACAACTACGACGCGATCGAGGTGGGCACCTACAAGGAGATTCCCAGCGACTACGACGGCGTCATGGGTGTGCCGATCACCTTCCTTGACAAGTACAACCCCGATCAGTTCGAGATTCTGGGCAACGACGACTTAGACTATCCAGCCACGAAGACATACGGATCGAAGAAAAAGATCATCGATGGCAAAGCAAGCAGGTCTAGCACTGGAGCGCTCCGATGTGTGTTGCGAGCTGACTCCTTCGGACCGGGGACCTATTTCGACGTCGGGTACCCGGTAAGAGGAGTTTATCGGCGCATCTTCATCCGCAACCGCTGCGCAATCGAGAAGAAAAAGTGAAGACCACGCTGAGAACCGACATCACGGTCGCCGATATCTGCGACGGGTTTGTATACAACCAATTGGAGGGCAAGGGATTGTACGGGCTCGGCGGAAAGCTCACCATCCAGCCGGAGTACCAGCGGAACTATATCTACGCCGACGGCGGGGGCAAGAAGGAGGCGGCTGTCATTGAATCGCTGCTCAAGGGCTATCCGCTCGGCCTGATCTACTTCAACAAAGTCGCGGAGACCAAGTTCGAAGTGCTGGACGGCCAGCAGCGGATCACCAGTATCGGGCGGTTCGTCACGAACAAGTTCGCGATCATGGATAGCGGCAATCCGAAGAACTTCGACAGCCTGCCCGCCGATCAACAAACCAGGATTCGAGACTCGAAATTGCTGATCTACGAGTGCGAGGGCACGGAAACCGAGATCAAGCAATGGTTCGAGACGATCAACATCGCAGGCGTGCCTCTCAACACCCAAGAGCTCTTGAACGCGATCTATTCCGGGCCGTTCGTGACGCTTGCCAAGGCCGAGTTCAGCAACAGCCAGAACGCGAACATCCAGAAATGGAGCGCATACATCAAGGGCAGCGCAAATCGTCAGGACTTCCTGGAGCGGGCGCTGGACTGGGTGAGCAAAGGCGATATCGGCGGCTACATGAGCGGCCATCGCACCAAAAACAACATCAACGAGCTAAAGAACCACTTCAACAGCGTAATCGACTGGGTGTCGAGCGTGTTCAGGGAGGTTGAGAAGGAGATGCAGGGGCTGGAGTGGGGACGGCTCTACGAAAAATACCACTCCATGTCATACGATCCGGCCAAAGTTTCCGCCGAGGTCAAGCGGCTTTATGCCGATCCGTACGTCAAGAACCGTCGCGGCGTCTTCGAATACATTCTCGGCGGCCTGCAAGATTCGAAGCTCCTGGATGTACGGGTGTTCGACGAAGCGATCAAGAAATCCGTCTACGCCAAGCAGACCCAAGCTGCCGAAGCCAAAGGCAAATCAAATTGTCCGCTTTGCGCACTCGGCCATGCCGCCAATAAGAGCAAGATATGGAAGCTCGCCGAAATGGACGCGGACCATGTTTCCGCATGGAGCAAGGGCGGCGCAAGCTCGGCTGATAACTGCCAAATGCTCTGTGCTACCCACAACCGCGCCAAAGGCAACCGATAATCTGGGCGTGCCACAGTCCGGCGCGAGGAGCGGGAGCTTAACCGCTACTGGGCGAACTTGGCAGGTCATTTGAATGTCCGCATTGGGTCGCTTGCTGCCGCAGCTCCCAGCCGGCAGCGGACTTCGCGTGGCCGATAGTCGTTACGTCCTCAGACCCCGGCCTCACGGTTGGGCATCGTTTCGGCGCTGAACGGGACATTCACACTCGAGCTTGGCGCATCGCTGCGCTGCGTGACCTGAGCCTCAGCAATGGCCAAGCCGTTGGACAAATGGGCCTGACGATCCGATCAAGAGTCCCCGGAGGCCGCCAGCGGCAAGGCCTGCTCTGGTTGGGTTGAGTTCATGGCCATCTTGCAAAATAGGCATTTGCAAGATATGATCCCCGGACTCGGGGAGCAGCCACAATGGACCAAGCCACCATCCGTAGGCGCCTAGTCGCCCTGCGTGAAACCCGCGGTGCAACGCAAGACCAGTTGGCGGCCGCGCTTGAATTCAATGACCGCCAGACCCTCTCGGAAATCGAGGGCGGCGGTCGCCTGATCTCGATTTCTGAACTGGTCAAGGCAGCACAGTTTTTCGGCGTGAAGCCGGACTACTTCACGGATCCGCTGCGCCTGGCCGGTGAGGCCCAGTTCTCCTGGCGGAGGACCAGGGACTCTGGCGAAGATCTGGACATGTTCGAGGAGCACGCGGGCGGCTGGATCGCCACCTATCGGCATCTGAGCCGCCTCAAGGGCGACTCGATCAACTCGTCTTTGACGCAGATCGGACTCACCCCAAAGAGCTCGTACGAAGAGGCCTGGGCCGCGGGTGAGGCGATTGCCCGCGCCCTGGAGCTTGGCCCCGTGCCGGCGGCGACGCTTGCCGATGCCCTGGAAGAACGCTGGGACACGCTCGTCCTTTATGTGGACGCTCTGCACGGGGTATCCGGCGCGGCGTGCCAGGTCGGCGCGATGAACACCGTCATCATCAATCGCCGTGAATCTGAGGGGCGCCGGAACTTCGACTTGGCGCATGAGGTGTTCCATCTCATCACCTGGTCGCTGATGGAACCTGAACACATCGAAGGCGATGTGCGGCTAACCGCGCGCTACAAGCGCATCGAGAGCTTGGCGGACAACTTTGCCGCCGGCCTGTTGATGCCTTCCGAGTCGCTGCAGAAGTACATCGACGATCATCCTCTGCCCCGTCTCATCGCTGATCTAAACGAGTGGGTACGGACGGCCGCGAGCGTCTTCTTGGTGAGTGGTGACGCCATGCGTTGGCGGCTTGCGTGTTTGAAGCACATTGCACAAGCCACGGCCAGACGCCTGGAATCGGCCGCGATCCGAGTAATAACTGAGAGTGTTCCGCCGCCGCACTTCAGTCGTCGATTCGTCGAAGTGCTCGGCTGGGGCATCGAAAAAGGTCATGTCACGGTGCGCCGGGCCTCCGAGATCGTCGACGATACGATTGATGGCTTAGCGGAACTATTCACGGAACACGGCTTGAAGACGCCGTTCGATATGTAAGGGGCTGCCCCATGCCCCTGCAGAGAGGCCAACGCGTTCTCGTTGATACCAACGTCATCATCGCGGCGCAAGATAGTGGTTGCCTTCCCCAGCTTCTCGATGGGTTCCGTGTTTGCACGGTCGAAGAGGTCATTGTCGAGACCCAGCGGGGACGGCAGCGCCGTAGGCCCGAGCGGAATATCGACGAGGCGTGGCTCCGGCAGAGACTGGAACTGATTGGTGCCGTGACCGACGAGCAGCGCATCGAATTCACCTTGACGCACAAATCAGTGGGTCTGGATGAGGGTGAGCGCGATCTCCTGATCTGGGCAGCAAAGATCGAGGACGCGTGGCTATTGAACAGTCCGGACATGGCTGTCCTGCGATTCGCGCATCAAGTGAACTGGCTCGACCGGCTGGTGTCGCTCGATGCGATGTGCAGGGTCCTCAACGCACGCCTGGCGCAGAACCTGCCGGAAAACTTCAGGGACGATTGGCTAGTCCGCAAGCGAACGGAGTTCA
>DASSBQ010000289.1:0-2783 GCA_035698625.1 Nitrospiraceae bacterium | reverse complement strand
TTGAATACCCAATCCTTCCGTTCTCACCGCTCGCTGCAGTCTTAAGGCCGGGCAGCGAGCAGCGGCCTGCGCAAAGAGACCAGATTCGCAGTAGAATGACCACGGACTGCTGCGCGGTATGAAGACCACGACAACAATGCTGATTACCGTGGCCGGGCTCTGCCTGGCCAGCGTTCCGGTCACACGGGCATTGGAAACCGAGGCGCCGGCGTACCGGCCGCTGCGCATCGTGACATTGAATGTTCTGCACGACGGCCCGACCTCGGGATTCCTCAACAACGGGACGCGCCTGGAAGAGCGGATGGACATGGTGGTTCGCGAACTCCGCCAGCTCAATCCGGATATCGTTGCGTTGCAGGAAGCGTCCCAAAGCAGGCGGCATGGCGATGTCGCGGAACGAGTTGCGGATGAACTTGGTCTCCATAAAGTCTTCGCGCCGGCCACCAATCGCATCTTTCACCTTCCGCTTCTCGATAACGCCGTCGTCGGCATCATGGGCTTCAAGGAAGGAGCCGCCATCTTAAGCCGATTTCCCATCGTCGGATCCGAGGTCTATGATCTGCCGCGCTGTCGATCTCGTTTCGAGCCCCGCATCCTGCTCCGCGCAGACTTGGAGACGCCCCGGGGATCGCTCCACGTGTTTTCAACCCATACCGCCCGAGGCGATGAGTGCCAGATGGAGCGGGTTGGTCAAGTAGTGCGGGAATACCGGGGCCCTGGTCATTCAATTCTCATGGGCGACTTCAACACAGCCGAGACATCGAAGGTGTTGACGATCCTTCGAGATGAAGCCGGATTTGTAGACGCATTTCGGGCGGCGAACCCGTCGGATCCTGGCGCCACTGTGTGGCAGCGCATCCACGTCGAGCAGCCGACCGTGTCTCGCCGCGTGGACTTTATCTTCTTAGTGCCAAAGGAACAGTCGAGCGTCGCCGTGCATTCCAGCCGCATCGTTCTCGATCAACCGGCTCGTCTTGCCGACGGCACGGCCTTGTGGCCGTCCGACCATTACGGGGTGTTTGCGGAGGTGGGATGGGAGGTGGCTGATGACCGTGGGTTTTAGTCCAGCCAGTCCTTCTCCTTCAGTTTGCGAGGGAGATACTTCTTCGTCAGATATTGGAAATCTTTATTGGCGAGAGCGTCCAGCTCATACTTCAAGCCGTTCGCTAGCATACGCTTGATTTCCTGCTGCCAGGCGGCTTTCTGGAACCACTTATAGTTTAATAATTCACGCGCGCGGGTACTGTCCTTGTCGTTCAGCTTGATCCCGACGTTGCGCGGTAGCTCGTAACGCTCGGGGTCCGCGCTCGAGAGGCCGATGAACTTGGCTTTCGGAATCGCCATGCGTTGGCTTTCAAATGCCAAATTGATCGAGCCTTGTTTGACGACGGAGTAAATGTAATAGCCCCACGGGTCGTTATCCACCAAGACATAGACCGGCAGCCGATGTTCTTCATGCAGCCGCCGCGCCAGCCGACGGACGCCGCGGGGCGGCTGGCCGTTGCCGGTCAACAGCACACAGTTGTAGCGCCTCCAGAATTTGTCTTCCGACAGCCGATTCCACTGGGTACCTTTCTCGACCAGTAAAAGAAAATCTGCGGTGCAACGCCGGATCTCCAAATATTCCGGTTCGACGATCGAGGGGACCGAATAGCCGCCCTTCCCGAGCCTCGAACAGTCCACGCGATCACCGTCATCGCCGAAGACCACAGGACCGACGATGCTGCCGCTGTTTTCCGCCCGCACATGAAGCTCTTCCCGCAGAGCCGCCAGCGACACCTCCAGATCCTCGATCACCGGGTCCGACTCATCCTGCGTGTCGAAGGTATTTTCATGCGAATTCCTGATGGTATGCTTGGTTCGATAATAAATTTCTCTGAGCGACGTCGTGAGATCCGCGCGCTGCAACTCGGAGAGCGCGTCCGCTACGAGGACGGTCTGCATAAACTTCTTGGCCATGCCGACGTTGAAAAACGAGCGAGCCTGTTTCTTGCCCCCCATTTCGATCATCCCCTTGCGCTCGTTGAATGCCACATTCGAAAGCGCGCGAATGGGGATGGCGAATGTCGGGTCTTTGGATCGCTGGGCCGCCGTAATCACAATGTCGGCCAAGCCGACGAGCTTTTTCTCGACGGCTCCGTTGGATGCCTTCTGTTTCTTTCGTGCCATCTCGTGTCCTATTTGTTTCGTGTCTGCGGCGGACGCTTCCGTTGATTCGGTCGGTCATTGCCGGATGACCCGGCGCGGCCCGCGGCCTTTTGTGCGGCAGGTTTGGGCTCAGTGAACAATGGCAACTGATCCGCCTTGCGCTTGGACCCTTTGCCGGCGGTCTTTGTGTTGTGGGCCGGTTTTCGGCTTGCGATCCGGGGCTTGTCGGCCGGCTCGCGGCGATTGGCCTCATCGAGCGGACCACTCTCCCCCATCTCGGAAGTTTCCGTCGCCGCTTCGCCGACCGCCGCCGCGACCTCTTCGGCGACCGGCACCTCGCCTTCGATTCCTTCCGAGGTGATGATAATGGAATTCGGCAAGCCTTCCGGGCCCGTGCCGGTCTTCCCCAAGGTCTCATCCGTCTTCAATCCTCCGGTCCGGGATGTCGCGATCTTCTGCAGTTGTTCCTTTAATTGCTGCTTCGGCAGCTTGCCGCCCTTGAGACGGTTGCAGGCCTCGACGACTTCCTCAATATAGAGTTCAAAGATATTGCGACGCCGAAATTCGCTCTGCGCCCGCTCGCGTCGCCGCAAAAACAGGCCCAACCTCCTGCCGCATTCGCGCAGCGCCAGCGT
>DASSBQ010000288.1:0-15094 GCA_035698625.1 Nitrospiraceae bacterium | reverse complement strand
GAATCGGGGTCCCTGCCGGTTTAGTGGGTGCCATCGAGCGCGGTCCGCAGCGGGGCCTTCCCCTCCAAGCCATCCTTGAACTCGAACAGACCGCTCGCCTCCTTGCCGTGTTGCTGGACAGCGGCCGCGCGGTGATCAATGACAATCAAACCTTTTTCGACGACGACACCACAGG
Organism: Nitrospiraceae bacterium; assembly: GCA_035698625.1. Classification (GTDB taxonomy): domain Bacteria; phylum Nitrospirota; class Nitrospiria; order Nitrospirales; family Nitrospiraceae; genus DASSBQ01. The sequence goes on along the minus strand of DASSBQ010000288.1, from coordinate 14,919 downwards.
GAAAGCATTTCCGCCGGAACTCTTTGAGCGCCAACTGACCGATATGTTTCTCGGCAGGGCCGGTGCAGATTTGCAGGATTTGAACAGCGCCGGTGTCCCCGATGAGGCAAAGCGCCTGCTGAAAGAGTTAGTGGATGTCAGCAAGCAAGTGGTGGCGCTCGCAAAACGAGAGAATTCACGATCACAAGCCGGTGGCACGGGATTCATTCCGGCGGTGTTCGGGGAGCGAGTGGCCGGCCGCTTTTCTGCGAAGACCGGAGTTCGGCTGAAGCAGACGGCGCTCGTGCCGCGCAACCCGGCCAATGCGCCGGACCCATTCGAGCGGTCGGCGCTCGAGGCTTTTGCCGAGCCCAGCTACCCCCAGGAGAGGATCATCAGCGAGGTGACTGCGAAGGATAAGGCGATCCGGCTGATGTTTCCGCTCTACACGACCCGACAATGCCTGGACTGTCACGGCGAACCAAGAGGCAGCTTGGACCGCACGGGCTATCCTCGTGAAGGGCTCCGCTTGGGACAAAATGCTGGGGCCATCAGCGTGATTCTCCCCCTCAACAAATGAAGATAGTCGCCCTGGTTCTCACAGTATGCATGGCGGGGCTTGAAGCGGCATCTGCCTTAGAACGGCCGTCGCTGCCGTCAGAAAGACCGTCGGGGAGCGGCGTCATCGTTCATCAGGACGGTTATGTGCTGACCGCGCACCATGTCGTGTCGAATGCGAAGCGCATCGTCGTCGTCACGCCGGGTGAATTTCGCGCTCCGGCGATGCTGGTGAGCGCCGACCAGGAACATGATTTGGCGTTGCTGAAGGTGGAAATGATCGGTCTGACCGAGGCCCCGCTGGGCTATGCCGGAACGGTTCGCCTCGACCAAGATGTGATCGCCGTAGGATATCAATTCGGGTTGAAAGAGATCACGGTCACCAGAGGCCATGTCGCCGCCGTGCGGATGAGGGGCGTACAGCGGGTCTTCCAGGTCGATGCTGCGGTCAATCCCGGCAACAGCGGCGGCGCATTGTTCAACCGTCGAGGCGAAGTCATCGGTATCCTCACGACCAAGTTCACTCATCCGTCCGGGATAGTTCCGGAAGGCATGGCATTTGCCGTGCCGATCAGCTATGCGACTCCTTTGTTGGCGAATATACCTGACTTCGATTTTACGACCGTGGGACGCGGAAAAGATCCGAAGGCGGGGCGGCAGAACAAGGAGATGATTGGGGATCTGGCGCGGACTTCGGTTCGAATCGAGACGGTCCGTGTCCCGGAACAGGCCGTCAGTGTGCCCTCCGGCACCGCAAGAGACAATCCGTCGGTGTTGCCCTCGCGTCTGCGACACAATCAGCCGGTCGACATGCCGGCGGTGACCGAGGAAGCGATCGCTAAGACTAATGCATTTCTCCGGACCGAGCAAGAGGAGGAGACAAGAAAGCTACGAGAAAGAGGGGAGAACCCGCCAGATGATATGGCGCTTATTCCGGCCGGGGAATTCTTGATGGGAACGGAAGATGGATTGCCGGACGCCCGGCCGCTGCACCGCGTCTATCTCAGCAGCTACTTGATCGATCGATACGAAGTGACCAACATCCAATATCGCCAATGTGTCGATGGGGGCAGTTGCGCGCCTCCAAGGGACCGAGAGGCCTTTGATGAACCCACGCGACTTCAGTATCCGGTCGTCAATGTGACGTGGTCGCAGGCGAGAGTTTTCTGCCAATGGTCGGGGAAGCGGCTTCCTACCGAAGCGGAGTGGGAGAAGGCGGCCCGAGGCACGGACGGCCGGCGCTATCCCTGGGGAAACAGCGAAACAGTGATCGAGCAACATCAGCCGAAAGGAAATGAGGCGAAATTGGCGGCAAACGGGTTGGGGCCGATCGGGACGCCTTCCTCCACCGCTTCGCCCTATGGAGTCTATGATCTGGTAGGGAGCATCTCGGAATGGGTCAAGGATTGGTACGCCGAGGATTTTTATGCCGTTTCTTCGTCTCGCGATCCGCAGGGCCCGCTGAGGGGATCGTTTCGAGTGCTGCGGGGGGCCGGTTGGAATGAGCGACTACCCGAATTGCGTATCAGCTACCGTGGATGGGATGAAATGTCCTATTGGGGTCCGACCTTGGGTATCCGGTGTGCGATGGACCTTCCCTAGCCGGACCACTTCTTTTTACTCAGGATTGAGGGTGAGCCACTGATGCAGCAGGCGTGACAAGAGGCGGAGGCGGATGGTCTCCAGGGTGGGCGCACCGGGGATGAGTTCCGGCGTTCGCTCCGGGGGCATTCCGGCGACCAGGGCCTCGGCGGAATTCTGATCGCCTGTCGCAGCGCCGGGCTCCACCGGTGGGAGAGAAATAACGACCGGCATGGCGGGAGCGATGATGTCCCGCGCGATTAGATAACTTCGCAGGCTGGCCCGTTCGCCCTCCGACAATCCAGTCAGAACAAAGATTGTGCCGATCGATTCCGGCAAGTACTCTTCCCACACCGGCCAGAAGCGCTGTTCACCGCGCACCGCCACCAGGTGAAGCGCCAGCTGAGCGGACAACCGGACGCGCCCGATTTCACCCTGCAGGGTCTCGGTGGAGTCTTGGCGCTCCAGCGCCGCCCACTTCGATCCTGACAAATCCATCACCAGTCCATGAATCAGTTCGCCGGTGGCTGCGGCGGATGTGCCCACGACGAGGATCCGCAGGATCAACGGAGGCGCGGTCTGTATGCGCGTGAGCGCGTACCGTTGTCCGATGGATTCCATCAATCTGAGGATGTCCCGCACCGGCTCGGCGACTGACATCAAACCGGTCTCAGGCGTGGTTTCCGGCGACTGGATGAGCTTGCGTTCATGCTCTTCCAGCAGCCTCAGATCTTCAAACAGAAGGTGGGCCATGCTGGCCGTGATGGGCGTCTGTTCGGGTACCGCGTCCGGGATAAATGCGAATCGGCCGGTCTTCCATCCGAGCAGGCGAAACAGCGGCTCCTCGCGGGCCGGTGAACGGATGTCGGCCTCCACGATCACGCCGTCCTTGATGTAAATCGTGCCCGTGCGGTCGCCGTGACTCAAGACGAGCGCCCCGGTCCGTTGTTCCAATTCCAGTGCTTGAATCAGATCGAGAATATCGATGTCGTCGATGCGGCCGCTCCGGCCTGTTTGTTCAAGAGAGAGTTTTCTCGCGTGCTCGATCCGTTCCATGGCGGTGTCCACGCTCTGGACCACGCGGTCCAGTGAGCAGGGTTTGGTCAAATACTCGTCGGCCCCGATCCGCCGGGCTTTCATTCGCTCCGTTTCATGGTCGCGGGCCGTCAGGAAGATGAACGGGATGGTGCGGGTCGCGGCATCCCGCCTAAGGCGCCGGCACAGTTCATAGCCGTCCATGCCGGGCATGGTGATATCGGCAATAATGAGGTCCGGCTTCTCCTGATGAATCTTCTCAATCGCCTCGTGGCCGTCCAAGGCCGTCGTGACATCGCAGTGGCGTCCTCGAAGATAGAGCGAGAGCACGCGCAGCCAGGTTGGCTCGTCGTCGGCAACGAGGATTTTCGGCTTGACCGTCCGGGGAAGGGCTGTCGGCATGGTCGGCCTCGATAGGCGAATGCCTTCTTGAGAAAACATGAAAAAGACGCCGGCTGGTTGGAGCAAGCGCCAGGCTTCCCGCACCACGTAACTTTGAGGAGGGGATGATGAGACCGGATATGCCGGTGTGCGGGCCGGCTACGTCAAGATCGAAGGCTGGCCGATACCATGGATGACGTCCTCCGAAATGACGACCGACTTCACCCCTTCGAGCGCCGGGACCTCATACATCAGATCCAACATGACTTCCTCAAGAATGGAGCGAAGCGCACGGGCGCCGGTCTTCATCGTGCCGGCGCGGTGCGCAATGGCTTTGACGGCGGCATCGGTGAACTGCAGCTCGATATGCTCTAAATCGAAGAGCGCCTGATACTGTTTGATCAGCGCGTTCTTGGGTTCGGTCAGCACGCGGACGAGTGCGCCCTCGTCCAAGTCCGTGAGCGTGGTGAAGACCGGAAACCGCCCGATAAATTCCGGAATAAGGCCGAACTTCAACAGATCGTCCGTGTGGACCAGATGCAGCAGCCCGCCGGGACCGAGGCTTTCGCGCGGGGTAATCGTTGCGCCGAAGCCCAACCGTTTGTGGGTCGTCCGCTGGGCGACGATCTGATCCAATCCGACAAATGCGCCGCCGCAGATGAAGAGAATATTAGAGGTATCCACCCGCAAATAGTCTTGCTCGGGATGTTTGCGGCCGCCTTTCGGCGGCACATTGCAGACGGTCCCTTCGACGAGTTTCAGCAGCGCCTGTTGGACCCCTTCCCCCGACACATCGCGTGTCAGCGACGCGCTTTCGGATTTCCGGCTGATCTTGTCGATTTCATCGATATAAATGATGCCCGTTTCGGCCCGCTTCAGGTCGTAATCGCAGGCCTGGAGCAATTTGAGGACCACGTTCTCGACGTCTTCACCGACGTACCCGGCTTCGGTCAAGGTGGTGGCATCGGCGATGGCGAAAGGAACATGCAGAACTTTGGCCAGCGTTTGCGACAACAGTGTCTTGCCGGTCCCGGTCGGACCGATCATCAGGATGTTGCCTTTCTGCAGCTCGACACCCTTGAGACGGTCGCGGCTGAGAATGCGCTTGTAATGGTTATGGACGGCGACAGATAGGACTTTCTTCGCCTGATCTTGTCCGATGACGTAATCGTCGAGGATGCGCTTGATTTCGGTCGGTTTCGGCAAAAGGAAATTCGAGCTGTCTCCGTTGGCCGGGTGTCCGGCATGCTCTTCGGCGAGAAAAGTGGAGCAGAGCTTGATGCATTCGTTGCAGATGAGCATTGTGGAACTGGCTTGGCAGGAATCGCAACGGTGCGTGGTCGGACTTTGAATCAGACTCCTGACCGTGTTCTGGCGCTTGCCGCAGAATGAACATTGCCGATCCTGTTTGCTTTTCGGTTGGCGGCTTTCCCAGAACACGTTCAATCACCTGTCGGATGGGATAAGGCTGCTCCGATTTTAGTCTTGTCGCGGCCTGAAGCACAAGACCCTTGCGACGTGCCGGCTCGCTCAGCCGGCGACCGGGAGGCGGGTGACAAAAGCGCTTCCCGCCCCTTCGGCGCTGGCCACTGTCAGAATGCCGCCGTTATCTTCGATGAGGCGTTTGACGTTCGTCAGCCCCAGGCCGGTCCCATATTCTTTCGTCGTAAAGAACGGCTCGAATATGCGCGGCAGATGGGCCGCCGCGATGCCTTGACCCGTATCTTTGATTTCGATTTCCACAAAGCCGTTGGCGCCCCGACGAGTCGTCATCGTCACGCGCCCTCCGGCCGGCATCGCTTCCCGCGCGTTCATCAGCAGATTCACCAGCGCTTCCTTTACCTGCTCTGGATCGACTCGAATAGCCGGCAGATCCGTTCCGAACCGCGTCTCCACGCGAAGCCGTTCCATTCCGCCTTGGGCCTGCCACTGCCATAAGGCGGACCGTGCCACGTCCTCCACGGCGATGGTCCGCGGATCCGGCGGCTTTTGCCTCGCATAGCGAAGAAAATCATTGATACGGTGTGACAGTTTGTCCACTTCTTCCATGATATAGCGGGCCAATTCTTCTCTCACCGCGTCGTCCTGCTGCTTTTCGAGAATCACTTGCGCGGAACTGCGTATGACGCCGAGCGGATTGCGCAAATCGTGCGCAAGGGCGGCGAGGAGCTGGCCCACGGACGCAAGCTTCTCACGCCGGATCAGTTCGTGCTGCTGCAACTTGATGGTACGGAGATTCTCTTCCAACGTGTTGCGCATCGCCCGAAAACTTCTGGCGAGATCTTCAATCTCATCCCCCGTCCGATAGTCCGCCTGGGGCACCGGCGCCGGCGGAAAGGCGGCACTCTCACCGGACGCCGCGCTTTCGATGCCATGGCGGATCGCCTCCGCTTCCCGCTGAAGCGAGGTAATCGGGCGGACGATGCGGGAACCGACGGCGAATCCCAGCGAAGCCAGCGTGATGACGAGGGCAAGCCCGAGGGCGCCGACGGTCCAGAGCAGGGCATAGATGGGAGCGTATGTCTCTTCCGGGTCTTGTCTCACGAATGCGTACCAGTGATCGCCGCCCAGGCTGGACGGAGTCAACAGGTGGGCAAACCGCACGGGGGCAGCTCCCACGATGGCATTCGTGCCGCCGTGGGCATCGTCTTCCGCCACCAGCCAAATCGGCCGATCGCTGATGAGTCGGGCGAGCAGTTGTTCGGGGATCAAATGCAACGTCGGCGGAAGGACCGGGCAAATGAGCGGCGTCCCTTGCGTGTCCAACAACATGCCGTGCCCGGTATTGCCGACATGGATGGGGAGAATGGTGTTGGTCAACACGTCGCGCCGGACTACCAGGCCGACCGCTCCGATGGGCGCGGCCTGCGCCTCGTTTCGAACCGGCACGGCCACTTCAAAGACGTAATCGTTGAGCTGGGGATCGAGAATCAAGGAACTGACATACGATCCGGTGGCGGTGGCCTTCATCGCCTCTTGCCACCAGCGTTGATCGGACTGGATGGGGCGTGTGAGGGAATCCGTGGAGGCGACGAGCGCGCCTCGCTGGTCGGCGACCATGACGCGCACATAATATCCTGTCTGCTCGGCCCACTCTCCCAGATATCGCGTTGTCTCATCAAGGTGGGCGCCCTGCATGCCGGTCGGCCGGCCGTTCAAATCGTTCCCATCCTCGGACAACAGGCGACGAATGGCCGCCTCATCGCGCCCATGGTAGCGCCGGTTGGCGGCGATGACCCGCTGCTTGATCTGAACCGGAATCAATGCGAGACGGATGGCGCGATCGATCTCATTATCGACGGCGGAGGCGAGGCGTATGGCCGTGGACCGCGCGATCTCTTGAAAGCTATCGCCGATGGCGGCTTTCAGGCTGGCCGTGCTGTAGAGATACGTGGCGATGAGCGCGGCGATCCCGGGCACGATGCCCACGACGAGGAGGGAGAAAAAAAACTTCCTCTGGAGGCCGCCTGTACGTTGTGGCTGGTCCATAGGCCGCCGGCGTCACTTGAGATTGTACTTCGCCATGCGGTACCGGAGCGTGTTCCGGGTGACTTTGAGGAGCCGGCTCGCTTCCGAGACGTTCCCTCCGGTTTTTTGCAGCGCTTCCTGGAGCATGGCCTTTTCGATTTCTTCGACTGAGAGCCCGAACGAAAGGAGCGATCGCTGGTCAGCCGGCTCCTCGGCGGTCCCCATGACGGCGCTTTTGATGGTAGCCGGCAGGTGTTCGGGCCGAATCTCATCGCCCTTGCAGCTGATCGTAATCCATTCGACGACGTTATGCAGTTCGCGTACGTTGCCCGGCCAGGGGTAGCGCTGAAGTTGCGCCAGCGCCTCCGGGGCTAACCCTTGAATGCGGCTCCCGCGCTCCCGTCGCGCCGTTTCAAGAAAGAGATCGAGAATCGGCTTGATATCTTCCGGCCGCTCCCGCAGGGCGGGAATACGCAATTGGTACACGTTGATCCGGTAATACAAATCAAGGCGAAAGCGCTCTCTCTTGATAAGCTCGGGCAATTCCTGATTCGTGGCGGCAATGATGCGGATATCCACTTTCGTGCCTCGGACACCGCCGAGCGGCTCAACGATGTGGTGCTCCAGGACACGGAGCAGCTTTGCCTGGGCCCCGAGGCTCATTTCGCCGATCTCGTCGAGAAACAGCGTCCCGCGATCCGCCAGCTGGAATCGGCCAGGCTTGCCTTTCTTCGCGTCGGTGAAGGCGCCTTTTTCATAGCCGAAGAGTTCGGATTCGAGCAGGTTCTCCGGGATGCCGGCGCAATTCAGGGCCACGAGGGGACCTTGGGCCCGCAGGCTCGCCAGATGAATCGCCCGCGCGAGCAGGTCCTTTCCGGTTCCGCTTTCTCCGGTGATCAACACGGTCGCGTCGGTTTGCGCGACTTCCTGCGCCAGTCGCTTGACCAAGTCCATTTGCTTCGACACGCTCACGATGCGGTCGAAGCCGAATTGTTCCTGGAGTCCGGCCCGAAGATTCCGGTTATCCTGCGCGAGCCGCCGCACTTGAAGGGCGCGGCTGATGATGATCTTCAGCTCCTCATTGTCCACCGGCTTGGAGATGTAGTCATAGGCGCCTTTTTGCATCGCTTCGACGGCGGATTTGACGGTGCCGTAGCCGGTGATGATCAAGACCGGCACGTCGGGCATGGATTGCTTGGCGGCCTCAAGTACCTCCATACCGGAAACGGCCCCGAGTTGAAGATCGGTGATGATCAGATCGAACGGGGATTGATCCTGGATCAAGCGAACGGCGTCGGCGCCGGAACCGGCCAGAACAAGCTCGTAACCCACTGGTTTGAGAACCAGCTCGAACAGGCGCCGCATGCGTTCTTCATCTTCAATGATGAGCAGGGTGGGAGGATGCATAGTGATCGCCGATCTGCACGGATGTGAACGATCGAGACTCCAGCCTATCACTATCGAAAACAGTGGAGAAGTGGCCCCATGGCGGCCCCGGTCTCAGCTGTGCAAAATTATCCACCTGTACCGCGCACGTGATCTTTCGCGAGCGCGAGCGAGACGTTTCTCATGAACCCACGGTGTTTCGCCCGGCGAATCGGGCTCCGCCTGAAGGCTGATGCAAATTCCGCCTCGGTGAGCATTTCCAATTCCCGCAGATCCGGTGCAAGAGTCAGGGATGAGGGCTGAAAGGCCGGTTCCTCCGTGGCGACGGCATTCATATTGTACGGGCAGGCGTCCAGGCAGTCGTCGCAGCCGAAGATGCGGTTGCCGATACGGCCTTTGATGTCGTCCGGTATCGTACCGGCATCTCTCAGTTCGATCGTGAGATACGAGATGCACCGTCCCGCATCAACCACATATGGTTCCGTGATGGCCTGCGTCGGGCAGGCCCGAATGCATAGGGTGCAGCTTCCGCACAGATCGGTCCCGGGATCATCCGGCTCCAACTCGAGCGTGGTCAGGACTTCGCCGAGCAGCAGCCACGAACCGAACTGCGGCGAGACGAGGTTGGAATGCTTGCCGATCCATCCGAGACCGGCTCGTTCGGCCCAGGCCTTTTCCATTACCGGCCCGGTATCTACATATGAGCGGGTGACCGCTTCGGGAGCCAGGCGCTTGATGTGAGTTTCCAGCAGCTTAAGCCGGGCTCCCAAGACGTTATGATAATCCGATCCCCAAGCGTATCGGGCGATGCGGCCGCGGCCCGGGCCTTCGTCCGGCCGGTGGCCGCTGTTGTAGTTCATGCCGACGGAGATGATGGATCGGCAGCCCGGAAGAACGCGAGTAGGATCGGTTCGGCGGTCAGGATCGCGCGCCATCCAGGCCAGGGTCGCGTGATACCCGCGGTTAAGCCAGGATCCGAGCCTGGAAAGCAATGTCTCAGAGAGGGTCTCCGTCGGCGTGACACGGCTGATTCCGACGGCGTCGAAACCAAGCCGGCGCGCCTCCTCTTTAATGGCCGGCGCAGGGGCGTGGAGGACCATTGGACCTACGAGCAATCAAAACGCACAAAAAACTGTGCGGAGCAGCGGATGGAATCGCAGCGGCTGCATGATCCCACGATCTTTGTCTTCCAATTCGAGGCCTTCGGGTCGAACTGGCAAAACGTCTTGCCGGCTTTTGAGATGTTGGTCCAAGGTTTCTTCGTCCCCGGAAAATGCACCACTTTGCAGTCTTTCGGAAAGGGTACCTCGCAGCGTTGCGAGGGCTCACCTTTATCCATGCCGAAACTACAGGATTGTTCGGTGGTGGCTGCATAATCATTCAGGGGCTGAGCGGACACCGTGCCTTCGCCCACCAGCAGGAACAGGAGCGCGTAGCATAACCCGGACAGGTATATCGACCATCGCTTCATCGTAGCGATCTCCTTTTGTATCGCGGCATCCTAGCATAGAGCAACTAAAGAGGGCGACCGACGCTTCCTTTGGTCCTTCCCCCATGCGCTGATTCGGTTCGTGCGTCGTTCAAAAGAGAGCAATGTGTCGTGATTCGTGAACATTGTACCGCATGCATCCTCCTGACGCGGTTCAAGTGAGCCTTGGGCATGCAAGTTGCCTGACCTAGATCTGCCGAGGCTCTTGTACCGGTTATCCAGGATGTCCGGCTGGACTTGCCTGCTATGGGTTCAGAGAGCGCCTCATGAGAACGATCTTGACGGTCGTCTCCCTCACGGTAAGAAGGCAATCATGCACGCGAAAGTACTTATTGTCGATGACGAAGTAGTGGTAGCCGAGGATATCCGCCGGCAACTGCGATCCCTGGGATATACCGTTGTCGGAGTCGCGTCTTCGGGCAGCGATGCCATTCGTCTTGGAGGGGAACATCGGCCTGACTTGATTCTGATGGATATCAAACTCAAGGGGACTATGGATGGGATCGAAACGGCCCGGTCGATTCAGGCGCGCTTCGATATTCCGGTGATCTACCTGTCGGCTTTCTCCGACGAGGAGACATTGGAGCGCGCCCGACACACGCTTCCCTTGGCGTACCTGATCAAGCCGTTCGTCAGCGCGGACCTGCGCGCCGCCGTCGAACTGGCGCTCTTTCGCCATCGCGCCACTAAGACGGCCGAGCAGCGAGGCCGCTGGCTTGACGCGGTCCTGCAGTCGGTCGGGGACGCCGTCATCACCGTGGATCGTTCCGGCAACGTTACGATGTTGAACCCGCCGGCCGAGGCCCTGACGGGCTGGATGCAGGAAGAGGCGATGGGCCGGCCGATCGGGGATATCATGATTCTGCTGGACCCGGACACGCGCCGCCTGTCACCAATCCGGTCCTGCGTGCCATCCAAACGACGCAAACACCCGGGTCCGGCACAGTCGCCACTGTATTAGTGGGTCGGGGCGGCATGGAGCGGATAATCAGCGACAGCGTGGCCTTGATTCACGACTCACTCGGCAATCCGGCAGGCGCTGTTCTGGTCTTTCGGCCGGGTCCGTGAATCCACGAACCAGCGTTTTCTCTCGCCCAAAGCCTCTCGCGTCGTAGCCCGACCGCCAGGTATAATCCCTCGACAAGGCTCAGCAAGCCATCACATAGTCTCTCTTGGGTCGTCTCGGCCTCCATCGGGTCGGATGTCGTCGTTCTGAAGGCTTGTTCCGAGCGAGCCGTAGAAAGGAGCACCCATGCTGGCGACTCGTATCCGGCAGAAAGAAGGCACCTTCTACTTCATTGCCTATCCGGCCCCGGCGTTGTTGCAGAAAATCCGGTTCACGAGCCGGTATTATTTTGAAGGGGAAGAGATCCCGGCTGCCTCCGTTTCCGAGCACGACGAGGTGGCGAAATTCATCGCTGGCATTGAGCGCAGCGAGCAAGGGTTTCAGCGCGCCCTGAATCAGCAGAAGATCAAACAGATCGTGAATTTCTATGAAACCGTCGTGTCCCAGCCGATGGTCCCGGGCACAATTTTGTTGTTCACGGATGAGACGTTGCGCTTTCAAAGAATGGGCGATTCGGAATCGCTCGGTCATTTGAGCGAGCCCAAGGGTACGTATCTGGTCATCGATGGGCAACACCGGCTGGCAGGCCTGCATTTTTTTCGCGAGCGGCATCCCGATCAAATTGCGCAAGTAGAAGTGCCCTGCATCCTTTTTGACGGCCGGAGTGCCGATTTCGCGACCGAGATGTTCGTCATCATCAATTCCACGCATACGCGGATCAACCGCTCGCATTTGGTGGACTTGTATGAAAAAGTATCGTGGGAGAGTCCCGAAAAGAAGTTCACTGCAAAGGTCGTCAATATGTTGTACGGAGAAACCGATTCTCCGCTGCGATACAAGATCAATCGCCTGGGCGGGCGCAGCAAGCAGGAAAAGTGGATTCTGCAATCGGAGATCTTCAACGAGTTGCTGAAAGTGGTGGTCGCACATAAGCGCTGGATGGATTCCCATTTCAGCATGCGGGCCGACCGCTGCTATGCCCTCGTGCGGGATTATTTGAAGGGCGTGAAAGAGGTCATGGAAGATGTCTGGGGCAACAACGAGCGCTATATGTTCACCCGGGATGTGACACTCAAGGCGCTCATGCGCGTCTTGGATGATCTGATCATCGATCGAAAATTAATCAGTGATTGGGAGGCAGCGCGTTCTCCCAAGCCGTTCGCGGAGTTGCTGCAGCCCTGGGCGACGCTCGGCAAAGAATTTCGCGCCGAGGGATTTTATGAGCGGTTTCCCGCCAAGGGACAATTAGAGCGCGTCCGGCGAGTGCACCAGCGGTTGCTCGACGTCCTCACGGGATAAGCAGGATGCGGCGAGAGGGGCGGCCCCGAATCCTTCTTCTGCTGGGTCTTTTTCTTTTTGCGGCGGTGGTGGCTGCGGACGGGCCGCCGGCATCGGCGGTTGAATCGGTCCCGGCGCTGCACGGCTTGCAGGTTGTGTCCGATCCGGCCGGTGGGCTTCGAGCGACTGCCTCTCTCGTATTCCCCGTTCCGCCCGGGATTGTGCTGTCTGTCCTGACTGATTATCGAAAGTGGCCCGAATTGTTTGGAGTGCGGATGAGGCTCGCCGGCATGGAAGAACGGCAGGGGCGGGTTGTGACCGATTTGTACATCGAGCATGCGCTCATGCCGGGAGAACGGAGGCTGGTCTGTGAGTCGATGCCGTTACCGGGCGGAGGACTCGTGACGGATCTGAAGAGCGGGGATTTCAAGCGGTATCACCGTGTCTGGAGGCTGAATGCCGCGAGCGATGGGGCGCATACGCAGGCCGAGTTCGAATTGATCGTCGAAGTGGAGACCATCGTCCCCGACTGGATGATTGCCATGGCGATGCGGCGCGAGCTGCAGGCCCACTTTAGAATCGTGAATGAACGGGCGGTGGAGCGGGCGCGGAGGGAAAGATAAACTCCGACAGTTCGGCCTTCTCGAGTCCGCGTTTGACCATGGCGTCGAGATCGAATGCTCGCTCGATCTTGCGGATGATGTCGAGTCTGGTGCGCGTGCTCGGGTGAGCCGGAACGAACAGTTTGCAGCAGTCCTGGTCCGGTTCGATCGAAGTCTCAAAACTCCCGATCTTCTGAGCCTCGTCGGTGATTTCAATCTTATCCATGCCGATCAGGGGCCTGAGGATCGGCAACTCCGCCGCCTCCTCGGTGACCGAGAGGTTATCCGGCGTCTGAGATGCGACTTGGCCCAGGCTATCCCCCGTCGCCAGGGCCCAGCACCCTTCCCGCCGCGCAAGTTCTTCGGCGATGCGGACCATCATGCGGCGATAGAGCACCACACGGAACGGCGCCGGAGCGCCGGCGACAATGTCCTGCTGAATTTCTCCGAAAGGCACGATGTAGAGACGAGAGTGATACTGATAGGCGGTCAGCAGCCGGGCGATGTCCTGAACTTTGTCCTCCGAGGCTCGACTCACCAGCGGCCGGCCGGAAAAATGTACAAATATCGCACGGCAACCCCGCTTCATCATCCGATAAGCGGCGACCGGCGAATCAATGCCTCCGGACAGCAATACAGCGACCGTTCCGCTGACGCCGACGGGCATGCCGCCCGGTCCGGCTTCCTTCCGTGGGGAAACGTGGGCGTCCTTCGTGAGAAGTTCGATATGGACGGTCAGCTCCGGATGCTTCAAATCGACCGTTTTGCCGGTGGTGTCGCGCAGATGTTGGCCGATCGTTCGCTCCACGTCCATTGAGGTCAAAGGCAGGCGCTTATCCGTCCGTTTAGCCGATACACGAAACGTGTGAAACGGCAAACCTTGGAGCTGCCGGGATGCGACCTGCTTCAAGGGCTCAAGATCGGGCTGAGAAAGGTCCAAAGGCACGGATTCGGTCAGCAGAAAATTGGAGATGCCGAACACGCGGCTCAGACGTGTGCGTAAGGCATCAGCGGGGGTGCCATCGGGCAAGATGATCCTCATTCGTCCTCGGAGCGGCTCCATTCGGCTGACGCCAAGATCACGCAATGCACTGCGGATATTCCGAAGCAGCTGTTGCTCGAAGAAGGCGCGATTGCGCCCCTTCAACGCCAGCTCATGGTAATGGATGATCGCGCAACGCACGGTCAGCGGTCCTCGTAGTTGGTGAGCGTGAACGCGCAAGAACTCATTTCGTGACGGTGTGAAGACCTGCGCTGGATACGCTTCACGAGCGGCGCTTCACGTTCCGAGCGCTTCCAGATATCGTTCCGCGTCGATGGCGGCCATGCAGCCGGAACCAGCCGCGGTGACCGCCTGCCGATAGATGGAATCCTGAACGTCGCCGGCCGCAAATACGCCCGGAATGCTGGTGGAGGTCCCCCTTCGGGTGATGATATAGCCGCTCTGATCCATGTCCAATTGGTCGGTGAAGAGGTCGGTGGTGGGCTTATGCCCGATTGCGATGAAGAACCCGTCGCACGCCAATTCGATCTTCCGGCCGGTCATGATGTTCCGAAGACGGACGCCCGTCACCGTGCTCTCACCGAGAATTTCCTCCACGACGGAGTTCCAGACGAATGCGATCTTCTCATTGTTCATCGCCCGTTCCTGCATGATCTTGGAGGCCCGGAGCTTGTCGCGCCGATGGATGACGGTGACCTTCGTCGCAAATTTTGTCAGAAAGATGGCTTCCTCGATCGCACTGTCGCCGCCGCCGACCACCACGAGCTCTTGTTCTCTGAAAAAATAGCCGTCGCACGTGGCGCAGGTCGAGACTCCGTGGCCCCACAGCCGGTCTTCACCTGGCACGCCGAGGCGGAGAGGGGACGCCCCTGTCGCAATGATCAGGGCCTGCGCCTGCTCGGTTCGCTCGCCGTCGATCGTCAGACTGAAAGGCCGGGTTTTCAGATCCGCGGCGGTGACATCCCCTGTAATGAACTGAGTGCCGAATCGTTCGGCCTGGGCCCGCAGATGCTTCATGAGCTCCGGACCCATGATGCCCATCGGAAACCCGGGATAATTTTCCACTTCGGTGGTGGTGGCGAGTTGACCTCCC
>DASSBQ010000287.1:0-15013 GCA_035698625.1 Nitrospiraceae bacterium | reverse complement strand
ATGGGATTCGCCGGATCGAAAAGCGAAAACGTCCCGCATGTTTTTTCCTTTATCCACCGCTCACGCGTCGTCCGATCAGCAAATGTTTTTGGATCCACCGGCACCTGCGGTCGAAATCCCATCGCCACGAGCGTTTGTATCACTCGGCCTGCCTCTTCGGGAGCCAGGTCAACTACAAGATCGACATCCGCTGTCAGCCTTGCATACCCGTGCAACACTGTCGCGAGACCACCAACGACAACATATCGAACGCCGGCCACATTCAAGGCTTGGAATATGGGTTCGAAGACCGACACGGCACCATTGTAGCCATTCCTCTACGATTTGGCAGCATTCTTTGAATGTCCCATCCCCTAGCCCACCGATACCGGCGCTATTGTGAAGTAACCGCCATAACCGCATTGCCTGCCTGATTAGAAATGGATGGTGAGTCCTGCGTCGCGAATTGGGCGAAGGCGAGGGATCCGCACTTGCCAAGCAGATGCGGTCGGCTAGGCCGACGGCGAGCACTGTTCGATGTTCCGTTGCGAGAAACAACGGAACAAGTTGCGCAGCCGAGCAGATGCGAGGCGTATGTGCGGTCGAGACGCAGCGCTGAGCAGGCAGGGCTCACCATCCATCGGTTCATCGCATTATGGCGACACCGAAGCTGCCCGCCGTTCGTCAGCCGGATGCATTCTGGTTGCGGGAACTGAAAGGCGACCCCTCATTAGAAACGGGGTCTCCGGGTGGTAAACGCTAACGATAGTCGAGGAGAGGATTAGCCAGCAGCTTTCTTCGCCGATTTGCCTGCGCGCAGATACTTATCCACGCCGGCCGCCATCTTCCGTCCTTCGGCGATGGCCCAGACGATCAAGGATGCGCCGCGTTTCGTATCGCCGCCGGCAAAGACGCCGTCGAGATTCGTCATGAAATTCTCATCCACGGACACGGCGCCCCGCGCGTCGTACTTGACACCGAAACTATCGAGCAAGCCGTTCTTCACCGGACCGGTGAATCCCATCGCCAACAAGATCAGGTCGGCATCCATGTCGAAATCGCTGTTCGGAACAGGGGTGAACTTGCCCTGCTCGAAGGTGACGAGCTGAGCGTGCAGCTTCGTGACATGTCCATTGTGGCCGGTGAACTTCGTGGTGGAAATGCTCCATTGCCGGTTGCAGCCTTCTTCGTGCGCATGCGACGTGCGCAGCTGCATCGGCCAGAGCGGCCAGGGAGTGGATGAAGCCCGCTGAGGAGGCGGCTCCGGAAGAAGCTCGAACTGATGCACTTCGATGCAACCCTGGCGATGCGCCGTTCCCAGGCAGTCGGAGCCCGTATCGCCGCCGCCGATGATGACGACCCGCTTGCCTTTTGCGGTAATCGGTTCGTCGGTCAAGGGAATGCCGGCGTTTCGCTTGTTTTGCTGGGTCAGATAATCCATGGCGAAATGGACGCCCTTCAATTCCCTGCCGGGAACCGGAAGATCTCTCGGCTGTTCAGCGCCCATCGTCAGGCCGATCGCATCGAATTGATCCCGCAACTGTTGCACGGTGAAGTCCTTGCCGACCTGCACGCCGGTCCTGAACTGCACCCCTTCTGCTTTCATTTGTTCGAGCCGCCGATCGATGACCCATTTCTCCATCTTGAAATCAGGAATGCCATAGCGCAACAGGCCCCCGATTCGATCGGCCTTTTCAAAGAGGGTGACCGTGTGACCGGCTCGGGCCAACTGCTGCGCAGCCGCCAGACCAGCGGGGCCGGATCCGATAATCGCCACCGTCTTCCCGGTCTTGGCGACGGGCAGAACCGGATCAACCATACCCTCGTTGAAGCCGCGGTCGATGATGTTCCATTCGATCACGCGGATGGACACGGGATCGCTGTTGATGCCGAGCACGCAGGCGGACTCGCAGGGCGCCGGACAAAGGCGGCCGGTGAATTCCGGAAAATTATTGGTCGTATGCAGCGCTTTTAACGCATCGCGCCAGCGGCCGCGATACACCAGATCATTCCACTCCGGGATCAGATTCACGACGGGGCAGCCGCTCGTACTCTGGCAAAACGGGACTCCGCAATCCATACAGCGCGCCCCCTGTGCCTGGAGCTTCTCTTCGGCGATCGGCTCGTACATTTCCTTCCAGTCGAGCACCCGTAGCTCCACCGGCCGTCGCTTCGGCCCCTCGCGGGGATACTTGAGGAATCCTTTGATGTCACCCATGATTTAATCGTCGCTCGTATTTCGTATCGATATCAAATAAGCCACTGGGCGCTCACGCGACACGGCCGCCTCACGTCTCGGCGGCGTTCACAAACATGACGCGCTTTATTCAGCGCGTCGTGAACCTCGCGCCCGTCCGCAAAGCTTCAAAAGACACTGCCGGCTCACCGACTCGCACAAGCGTGGTGCTACATCACAAATCATACTTCACTGCGAGTTAGGCTTTCGCGCCTTTGGCCGCGGCCGCCGCTTTCCGCTCGGCGAGCACGCGCTTATAGTCAACCGGCATGACCTTCACAAACTTCTGCAGCATCGCCTCCCATGCGTCCAACACTTCCTTCGCTTTCCGGCTTCCCGTGTACATGAAGTGTTTGGTGACCATGTCATGCAACAGTTGCTTGTCTTCAAGAGTCGTGACTTTTTCGAGTTCGACCATGCCCAGGTTGCAGCGGGATTCGAACTTCCCCAATTCGTTCAACACGAAGGCCGCGCCGCCCGACATTCCCGCCGCAAAGTTCCGGCCGGTACGGCCCAAGACCACGACGACACCGCCGGTCATATATTCGCACCCGTGATCTCCCGTTCCTTCGATGACCGCGTGCGCCCCGCTGTTTCGCACGGCAAACCGCTCGCCCGCCATTCCATAGAAGTACGCTTCGCCTTGTGTCGCGCCATAGAGGGACGTGTTGCCGATGAGAATCGTCTGCTCGGGAGAAAAGAGCGAGGCCTTCGGGGGAAATACCACAATCTTCCCGCCCGACAGTCCCTTTCCCAGGTAATCATTCGATTCACCCTCAAGGATCAACGTGATCCCGCGCGCCAGAAATGCGCCGAAAGATTGGCCGGCCGACCCATTGAATTTGATCGTGATGGTGTCCGGCGGCAATCCCTCCGGGCCATACTTCTTCGCGATCGTGCTGGACAGCACCGTGCCGACCGTTCGGTTGACATTCTTGATCGGCAGATCGAGCGTCACCTTCTCGCCCTTCTCGATGGCCGGCCGGCACAGCTCCACGAGTTTGTTATCCAGAATGCAGGCCAGCCCGTGATCCTGCTTCTGCACGCAATAGCGCGGCACATCCGGCCCTACATCCGGCGTCGCCAGCAAGGGCGTCAGATCAAGGCCTTTGGCCTTCCAATGGTCGATGGCCTTTTGCGCCTTCAGTTTATCCACCCGGCCGATCATCTCATTGATCGTGCGGAACCCGAGCTTGGCCATCAGTTGCCGCGCTTCTTCCGCCACGAAATAGAAATAGTTGACGATATGGTCCGGCTGGCCCGTGAACTTCTTGCGAAGGACCGGGTCCTGCGTGGCAATGCCGACCGGGCACGTATTCAGATGGCACTTCCGCATCATGATGCAGCCTTCGACAATCAGCGGAGCCGTGGCAAATCCATATTCCTCGGCACCCAAGAGCGCCGCGATCACCACATCTCGTCCCGTCTTCATCTGACCGTCGGTCTCGACCCTAATGCGCCCGCGCAGGTCATTGAGCACGAGCGTCTGATGCGTTTCCGCGAGGCCCAGCTCCCATGGGATGCCGGCATATTTGATGGAAGCCAGCGGCGACGCGCCGGTTCCGCCGGAATCCCCGCTGATCAGCACCTTATCGGCATGGGCCTTGGCCACGCCGGCCGCCACGGTGCCCACTCCGACTTCGGCTACAAGTTTGACCGAGACATCGGCATCGGGATTCGAATTTTTCAGATCGAAGATGAGTTGGGCCAGGTCCTCGATCGAATAGATGTCATGGTGCGGCGGCGGAGAAATCAACTGCACGCCCGGCGTCGCATACCGCAGCCTTGCGATATTTTCATCCACCTTATGCCCGGGCAGCTGCCCCCCCTCGCCGGGCTTGGCGCCTTGCGCCATTTTGATCTGGAGCTCGCGCGCATTGACTAAGTAGTGCGCCGTCACGCCGAACCGGGCGGACGCCACCTGCTTGATGTACGAATTCCGGGAATCGCCGTTGGGGAAAGGAATGAATCGCTCGGGATCCTCCCCGCCCTCGCCCGTGTTGCTTTTCCCGCCGATGCGGTTCATCGCGATCGCGAGCGTCTCGTGCGCTTCCTTGCTGATCGACCCGAATGACATCGCCCCGGTATTGAACCGTTTCATGATGGCCGACGCCGGCTCCACTTCCTCGATGGGAATCGGCTCCGGCGCAAATTTGAGATCCAGCAGGCCGCGCAGGTTCGATCGGCGCTTGCTCTCATCGTTGACGAGCGCGGCGAACTCCGCATAGGTCTTTGCGTCGTTGACTTTGGTCGAATGCTGAAGTTTATAGATGGTCTCGGGGCTCCAGTTATGGTGTTCGCCCTGCACGCGATAATGAATTTCGCCGCCGAAATCCAATTGCCGGATCGGCGCCGGCTCGTATGCGATGCGGTGCCGTCGTAGACTCTCTTCGCCGATTTCACGAATCCCGATGCCTTCCACTCTGGACGGAGTCCCGGTGAAATACCGGTCCACGAGTTCACGGTTGAGGCCGATGGCTTCAAAGATTTGAGCGCCGCAATACGACTGGACAGTCGAGATGCCCATCTTCGAGAAAATCTTGAGCAGGCCCTTATTGATGGCCTTGATAAACTTGCCTTCGGCCGTCTGGGCATCCACCCCTTCCGGCAAATACCCGTCCCGCTCCAAATCCACGAGTGTTTCGAAAATGAGGTACGGATTGATGGTGCCGGCCCCGTAGCCGATCAGACAGGCGAATTGATGCACGTCGCGCGGCTCGCCGGTTTCCAAAATCAGCCCGGCTTCGGTTCTCGTACATTCCCGGACCAAGTGATGATGGACCGCGGAAATGCCGAGCAGGCTTGGAATCGGCGCCCATTCTTCATTCACCCCCCGGTCGCTCAGGATCAAAAAGGTATAGCCCTCTTTGATCGCCTGGGATGCCTGCTTGCAGAGATCATCGACCGCCGCGCCCAACCCGTCCGGCCCTTCCGCCACGCGGAACAACATGCGGAGCGTCTTGCTCCTGAAATGCGAATCGGCGATTTCCCGAATTTTCTGCAGATCCGCGTTGGTCAAAATCGGTTGCTGCACCTTGATGCGCCGGCAGGATTCCGGCGATTCGTCCATCAAATTGGGCTTGGGTCCGATGTTCGTGACCAGGGACATGACCAACTGCTCCCGGATCGGATCAATCGGCGGATTGGTCACTTGGGCAAAGAGCTGCTTGAAGTATTTGAACAGCAACTGCGGCCGTTCAGAAAGGACCGCCAGCGGCGTATCCGTGCCCATGGAGGACACGGCCTCTTCGCCCGCCACGACCATGGGGGTGATCACCATCTTGAGTTCTTCGACCGTGTAGCCGAAGGCCTGCTGGCGCTGGCGAATGGTCGGATGGTCCGGCTGCGGCACATTGAGCGGCTCGGGTAATTCATCCAATGAGATCCCGTACTGCGTCACCCAACTGCGATAGGGTTTGCGGCCCACGATATCGGCTTTGATCTCTTCGTCGTCAATGATCCGCCCTTGCACCGTATCGACCAGGAACATCCGGCCCGGCATGAGGCGACCTTTCAGCCGCACGTCTTTCGGTTCGGCGGGCAGGACACCGGCCTCGGAGGCCAAGACGACCACGTCGTCGGTCGTGACCTGGTAGCGGCAGGGGCGCAGGCCGTTTCGATCCAGCGTGGCGCCGATCAGCTTGCCGTCCGTGAAGCACACCGCCGCGGGACCGTCCCACGGTTCCATCATGGCTGCGTGATACTGATAAAAGCCGCGCCGATCCAGATCCATCTGCGGATTGGCCACCCAGGGTTCCGGGATCAGCATCATCATGGCATGCGGCAACGAACGGCCTCCCATGACGAGAAACTCCAGCGCGTTGTCGAGGCAGGCGGAATCGCTCTGGTTCTCGGACACGATGGGAAATAATTTGTCCATGTCCGCGCCGATGAGATCCGAATTCAGACGGCCTTGGCGCGCCCGCATCCAATTCACATTGCCTTTCAAGGTGTTGATTTCACCGTTGTGGCAAACATAGCGATAGGGGTGGGCCAGCGGCCATGTGGGGAATGTATTCGTGCTGAAGCGGGAATGGACGAGCGCCATGGCGCTCGTGACGTTCGCATCGTTCAGATCCTGATAGTACGCCGCCATCTGCTCGGGCAGCAGCAGCCCCTTATAGACGATCGTGCTGCTCGATAAGCTGGGAATATAAAAATAGTCACGGCCTTCGACCGCCGATTCCCGCACGGCTTTCTCGATCCGCTTGCGGATGACATACAATTTGCGCTCGAATTGCTCGTCATTGAAGATGCCCCGCGCAATGAAGACCTGCCGCATGAAGGGTTCGGTCTTGCGCGCCTGCCGGCCGATTGCATCGCTCTTGACCGGCACATCGCGCCACCCGATCAACTTCGCGCCCTCTTCCTTCACAATGCCGGTGATCAATGTCTCGCATTGCTTGCGCGCGTCCGGGTCCGGGGGCATAAAGAGCATACCGACGCCGTATTCGCCGGCGTTGGGCAATTTGAGGCCGAAATCTTTGGCGACTCGCTTGAAGAATTCATGCGGCACCTGCAGCAGAATGCCGGATCCGTCGCCGGTGCAGGGATCGCAGCCTTGCGCGCCGCGGTGCGAGAGGTTTTCCAGAACTTGGAGCGCGTTCTGGACGATGCTGTGGGAGCGTAGGCCCTTGATATTGACCACGAACCCGATCCCGCATGCATCCTTTTCAAACCGGGGATCGTAGAGTCCTTGCCTTGCGGGAAATCCTGGTACGTTCATGATGAGTGCTCACGAAAAGGCAGGTTATTCAATTACAGGATGAACCTTTTGTCGAGGACGCGGGCCGCTTGGAGCACCGTCGCTCTGATCATGCCGGAGAAGAATGAATGAAGGATCACCTTACTGGATACGCCGTGAAACTGTCAAGATTTGCCGCCGCTATGCCCTCGTTTTACTTGACTTACTGGCGCACCCTGCCCTACTATCCGCCGCATGCCGAACGGACCTAGCACGCTCACACTCCACACGATGGCCGATGTGTGGGAGGCTTATCGACAGGAGCTTCTGGGCGTTGAAGAACAGGTCCGGAGGAATCTGGATTCCAGCGTCGCGCTGGTCAATACCGTCGCCGCCCACATCCTCAGCAGCGGCGGCAAGCGCATCCGGCCCCTTTTCGTCCTGCTCTGTGCGAGACTCTGCGGCTATCCCGGCCACGATCATCTGCTTCTCGGCAGCCTGGTCGAATTCATCCATACCGCGACGCTGCTTCATGACGATGTCGTTGACGATGCCGATGTCCGCCGGGGCCGCCGGGCCGCGCGAAAAGTGTGGGGCAACCAGATCAGCATCCTCGTCGGCGATTACCTGTACTCCCGCGCCATTTGCCAGATTGTCGAATTCCGGAATCAGTCCATTAATGAGGCCATGGCCGAAGCCTGCCGGAAAATGGCGGAAGGCGAGGTCTTGCAGCTCTATTATAACGGCAACCCGCTCATGCCGGAGCCGGAATACCTGCGGATCATCGAGCATAAGACGGCGGGTCTGATCGCGGCCGCCTGCAAGATCGGGTCGATCGTCGGCGGCGCCACTGATGACCAACAAGATGCGCTGTTCCGGTTCGGGCAACATTTGGGCATCGCGTTTCAACTGGCCGACGACACCTTGGATTACACGGCCAATGGCGATCAACTCGGCAAAGCGTTGGGCCAAGACCTTCGCCAGGGCAAGGCCACCTTGCCGTTGCTGCATCTTCTTCAGCACTGTCCCGAGCACGACCGGCAGATGATCAAGGATCGGATGGAAACCCGAACATTGAACCAAGAGGACCTTCGCCGCATTCTCACGCTCATGCAGGAGTACGGCTCTATCGCTTATTCGATGGATCGGGCGCAGGCTTTCGTTGCAGCGGCCAAGCGGGATCTCGACTCGTTCGAAGACGGGAATCCCAAACGGGCCCTCTCAATCGCCGCTGATTACATGGTGACGCGCGATCGATAGATCTCAGCCTGCTGCGTTACGGCCCGCCATTCGCACAATCAGCATCCATGTCTGCTCCAGCATACAGATACGCTTCCGCCGGTGCTTGACGCTCGACGCTTGTCCATCAACCTTTTTGTCATCGAGGATTGTCCATGGCCCAGGTGATTCCCTTTCGCGGCACACTCTATGATCCGTCCACCGTCGGCGAGATCCGCCAGGTGGTGGCTCCTCCGTACGATATCATCGACGCCGCGATGCAACGGTCATTGCACGAGCGCCATCCACAGAATATTGTGCGATTGGAGCTCGGCTACGACCGGGACGGCGACGGACCGGCCTCGAACAAGTATCGCCGGGCCGCCGCGTCGCTGAAAGAGTGGCTGCGCACCGGAGTCATGCGCCGGGACACGGATGCGGCGCTCTATTACCACACGATCGAATATGTTCCGCCCTATGCGTCGTCCGGCACGGCCCCTCGGGTACTGAAAGGATTCCTCGCGACGGTGTCGCTGGAAGAATTCGGCACGGGTCACATCTACCCGCACGAGAATACCCGCGCGGCCGCCAAATCCGACCGCCTGAATCTCATGGAAGCCTGCGCGGCGAACTTCAGCCCGATCTTCTCATTGTACTCCGATCCTGTCGGGGAGATTCTCGCCTCGCTCGAGCGAGCCACTGCGACGGAAAAGCCCCGCATCGATTTTCAGGATGACGCAGGATTCCGCCAGCGGCTCTGGTCGGTGACGAATACCATGGTCCTGCAGAAGGTGATCGAGGCGATGAAGAACAAGCCGCTCTTCATCGCGGATGGACACCATCGATACGAAACCGCGCTCAACTACCGGCGGCTCCGCCGCGAACACGCCGGAGCCGGTGCGCCAGGCGCGCTCCAACCGTACGATGCAGTCATGATGTTGTTCTCAAGCCTGGAAGATCCTGGTCTGACCGTACTGCCGACGCATCGAGTCCTGACCACCCCACTTCCCGTAGCGGCCGACATCAAACAGGCGCTCGCCGATTCGTTTGAACTCATCGACTTTCCCTTCCAACCCGATCAGGAAGCCAAAGTCCGGCAGGAGTTTCTGAAGGCGCTTCGCACCAGGGGGCAAGCCGCTCACGTTTTCGGACTGGCCATCCGCCGCGATTCGCATTACTATCTGCTCCAGCTCCGACAGGCGCATCAGCCGGCGGCCGCCGACTCTCCCAGAAACCGGCTCGACGTTTCGATTCTTCAGGAACGGGTGGTCGGCACATTATGCCCGACGGCAAAAGAACAGGAAGCTATTCTCTACACCAAGGACGACCACGAAGTCTTGAACTGGGTGCTGGACGGGACCGGGACAGCCGCATTGCTCCTGAACCCGACAAAAGTCAGCGAAGTCCAGGCCGTTGCATCGGCCGGCGAGCGGATGCCGCATAAATCGACCTACTTCTTTCCCAAACCGCTCACGGGATTAGTCATCAATGTCATGGAGGAGAGAGGATCGTAAGGCGTAAGGTGTCAGCCGCTTCACACCTCACACTTCACGCTTTACGGAGTTTCCATGAAGGGCAAGGTTCTCATAGTCGATGACGATCAAGATATCGTCACGATGCTGCAGGATCGTCTCGAAGCCAGCGGCTATCGCACCGTGACGGCCGCCGACGGCCAGCGCGGTCTCGAACTGGTGGAGCAGGAATCCCCAAACCTGTTGCTGCTGGACCTGTACCTACCCCGCCTCAAGGGCATGGACGTTCTCAAGCGCCTGGCTCAAAGCCGCAACATGGACGACCTGCCTGTCATCGTCATGACGGCCGCCGGCACAATCCCGGACGCGGTGGAGGCCATGCGGCAAGGCGCCTACGATTTTCTTTTGAAGCCCCTCGACAAAGACCATCTGCTGATCGTGATTCAGAAGGCGCTCGAACGCGACTCGCTCAAGCGCCAGGTCGCCGTCTTAAAATCGGACATTCAGAACCGCTACGCCACCATCGTCGGAGCCAGCCCCAAGATTCAAGCGATCATCGAATCAGCCCAACGGGCGGCCAAGTCCGATGCCGGCGTGTTGTTACTGGGTGAAAGCGGCACCGGCAAAGAACTGTTCGCGCGCTCGATGCACCAATGGAGCCCACGACAAAGCATGCCGATGGTCGTCATCAATTGCGTGGCGCTCACGGAAAGCCTGCTGGAAAACGA
Organism: Nitrospiraceae bacterium; assembly: GCA_035698625.1. Lineage (GTDB taxonomy): Bacteria > Nitrospirota > Nitrospiria > Nitrospirales > Nitrospiraceae > DASSBQ01. The sequence continues at coordinate 4,696 of DASSBQ010000287.1, read as the reverse complement.
ATTGTTCGGCCACGAGCGGGGCGCGTTCACCGGCGCCGACCGGCTTCAGAAGGGCAAACTCGAAATGGCCGATGGAGGCACCGTCTTTCTGGATGAGATCGGCGACATGTCGCTGCCGCTCCAAGCCAAGCTGCTTCGAGTGCTGCAGGACCGCGAATTTCACCGGGTCGGCGGCACGAGGTCCGTGTCGGTCAGCATTCGATTCATTGCCGCCACCAATAAGGATCTCAAGCAAGCCGTGAAGAGCGGACAGTTCCGTGAAGACCTGTTCTTTCGCCTCAACGTCGTCAGTTTGACTCTCCCGCCGCTCCGCGAGCGAACGGATGATATTGCGCCGCTTGCCAACTTCTTCCTCGAGCGGCACACGCGGGAACAGAAGCGGCCGGGCATGACATTGAGTCAAGCTTCCCTTGAAGCTCTAACGCGATATCCCTGGCCCGGAAATATTCGGGAATTGGAGAACGTCATCGCGCGCACCGTGGTATTAAGCCCCGGCGATGTCATTGAACCGGAGGTGCTGAGTCTTTCGCCGGTCGATGCTCCCGTCCATGCCGGACAGGCCTCGCCTATGCCGTACATCAATCTGCCGTACCACCAATCAATGGAAGAACACAGCTCGTATATTATCGATATGGCGCTGGAGAAGGCGGGAGGAAATCAGACAAAAGCAGCGGAATTGCTCGGCCTCCAGCGTACCTACCTTGCCCGGCTGATCAAGCAGCGCAAACCATCAGCCGAGTGCTGAACGGAACGAGCCACACACCATCCGTCGGGGCTCTTGTTCTCGTGGGGCTCGAAGCGCGACGTGCCGCATCAGCCTTGCGGCTGTCTACGTCGCGCACCACGCCTTACGGGGCGCCAAGTCCACCAGCCCGTTCGCCACATCATGTTCGACCTGCGCGTACCGCTCCGGCGTGCCGATATCGGACCAATAGCCGTTCAAATCATAGCCGACAATCCGCTCCCCTTCGTGCAGGCCTCGCACGTAGGCGTCGATGATCGAAGATTCCCGGCCCTGAGGCACCGCGCGCAGCAATCGGGGATGCAGGATATGGATGCCGGCGAACATCCGCGGTTCCGTCGGACCGCTGTTGGGTATCCCCTTTCCTGTAATGGTCGTCACCTGACGGTCATCTCTCACTTCAATCAATCCCCACCGAGCCGCCTCGGGGTCCTGCCGCAGCACAAGAGACGCCGCGGCGTCCCGCTCACGATGGAAGGCGATCAGCGCGTCCAAATCCAGTTCGAACAGCGTGTCTCCGTTCAGCACGAGAAACGGCTCTCCGCTGAAGTAAGACTCCACCTGCTTGATGCCGCCGCCCGTGCCGAGAATGACCGCCTCATGAGAATATTCAATGCGCAGACCGAATCGCCTCCCGTCTCCGAGCGTTTGTTCGATCATGGGGCCGAGATGATGGAGGTTGATGATCACATCCTGAAATCGATGCCGCTTGAGCAGCAGCAGATTCCAGACGATCAGCGGCGTGCCGGCGACCGGCAAGAGCGGCTTGGGCAGGACATTGGTCAGCGGCCTGAGCCTGGTCCCCAACCCCGCCGCTAGAATCATGGCTTTCATGTGTGAAACCCAGAATTCCTGAAATCCGAGTGCTGAATTATAAATGATGATGAATTCTGAAGGTGGAAGAAATTCTCGGGTAGGGGCGCGTATGAGGAGACCTTGAACATGGAAACACTCTCTCAGTCGGTTGATTGCTGGAGCAGCGGCTGCGGATCGACAGTTCCGAATTCGCGGCAGGCGCGCTATTGCAGTTCCGGCACGTACGGCGCGAGATGCGTGCGGAGGGTGGAGAGCTCGGGATACTTCAGCAGGTTGCGTTTCACGTAGCCGAGAACACGCGGAATGTCGGCCAGGAATTTGGGATTGTGTTTGACCCGGTCGATGTAGACGAACCGGCCGGCCGCCTTGAGATTCCGCTGAATGCTGGTCAGGTCAAACAGCCGGCGGAACGCCGCGCGATCAGCCCAGACTCGCCCTTGTACGGCCATCCCGTCGAGGAAGCGATCAATCAAGCCGTCGATCATATCTTCATCCAATTCAATGTAGGCATCGCGGAGCAGGGAGGCCAGGTCGTAGCTCGCCGGCCCCAGTAAGGCATCCTGAAAGTCGATCACCCCCAGCCGCTCGCCGGCCACCATCAGGTTACGCGAATGATAATCGCGGTGGACGAAGACCTGCGGCTCATCGGCCAGCATGCGCGCGATGCCTTGAAAGGCTTCCCGGACCGCAACCTCATCCTCGTGCTTGATCGGCTTCTCCTGCCGAGCCGCCACGCCATATTCCAGAAAATGTTCGAACTCCCACATGAGCAGCGGCACGTCGAAGCGCCGGTGAAAGGCGATGCAACCGGGATCGCGCCGCGCCGTCCCGTTCGCCTGAAGCAGAATCAAGCCGTCGATGGCGTGCCGATACAATTGTTCAATGCGGGGCCGGCCGGCATTCCGTGAGGCTTCCGCCAAGGTCGTGTCTCCAAAGTCCTCAAGGTACAAGAGGCCCGCATCCCGATCGTACCAGTAGAGCGACGGAACGGCGACGCCGGCTTTCGCCAAATACGAGAGAACATTCGTGAACGGCAGCTCATTGAGCTGCACCGACGCGCCGCTCACCGCCTCTTCCGAGTGCTTGAAGCCTTCGGGCTCCGCGAGCTGCATCAGAATCAGCGAGGCGGGCGACATCCGGCTCAATCCCACCCGGAAATAGCGGCGATTGGAGGCGTCCCCGGCGAGCGGAGTCAACGAGGCGAATTCGGCTGAGAACGGAAGCTTGGTCCGAACGGCTTGCGCGATGCGGGCCCGATCCGGAAGAGCGAGCGGCGTCGCGGGCGCTGCGGGATTGGTCGTGGCCATACGGTCCGCATTATAGCGGAAACGTTCCGGATGCAAACATTTTGCTGCAAAAATGATGGAGGCCGCCCTCGGCGTGTCGAGCTACGCCAGCAATCGCTGTTTCATTCTGCCGTGCGGATCAGTAGGATAGCCGCATGAAGTATGTCCACCTTGGTCGCTCCGGATTGAAAGTCAGCCGGCTCTGCCTCGGCACGATGAATTTCGGCCCCCAGACCACGGAGCCGGACAGTTTTACGATCATGGATCGGGCGTTGGAGCTCGGCCTCAATTTCTTCGATACCGCAAACGTCTATGGCTGGAAGGTCGGTGAAGGCGTCACGGAACAGATCATCGGACGCTGGTTTGCGCAAGGGGGCAATCGGCGCAGCCAAGTCGTGCTTGCGACGAAGGTGTTCGGCCGCATGGGCGACTGGCCCAATCAATCGCGCCTGTCGGCCCTCCATATCAAACAGGCCTGCGAGGCCAGCCTGCGTCGCCTGCAAACCGACTACATCGATCTGTACCAGATGCATCATGTGGATCGGGATTCGCCGTGGGAAGAGGTGTGGCAAGCGATGGAGCAGCTGTACCGCGAAGGCAAAGTCCTCTATATCGGCAGCAGCAACTTTGCCGGATGGCACATCGCGCAGGCACAAGAACTGGCACAGTCGCGCCATTTCATGGGCCTCGTGTCCGAGCAAAGTCTCTACAATTTAAACGAGCGAACGGTGGAACTCGAAGTCATTCCTGCCTGCCGGGCTTACGGAATCGGACTTATTCCCTGGAGTCCGCTTGCCCGAGGAGTATTGGCGGGAGCACTGGAGCCGGCGAGCAAAGGACGCCGCTCGGATGAAGACGTCCGCAAGGACATCGCGACGTATCGGAGCCGCCTCGAAAAGTATGAGGGCCTGTGCCGTGAACTCGGTGAACGGCCGGCGGATGTGGCCATTGCCTGGCTGCTTCATCAGCCGGCAGTCACCGCCCCGATCATCGGCCCTCGCACGCTCGAGCAACTGAACGGCTCGATGCGAAGCGTGACGTTGACACTATCAAAAGAAACCTTAAAGAAACTTGATGAGCTGTTTCCAGGCCCCGGAGGCCCGGCCCCCGAAGCGTACGCCTGGTGAGCTAGGGTGAAGAGCCGTTTGCTTACGGGAAATCCCTTGTCCAGCCTCGGATTAACCGAACATTTAGTCCTCAGTCCGCCAAGATGTCTCGCGGCGATACAGATTCGGCGCGTACACTTTCGTCCCACCTCGCTTATTAAACAGTTTTTTATGCGACACAATTGGACCTTCAACAAACTTTCTCGGCATCTGATTTGCTTCTGACACTTGGCAGTCAAAGAGGCGCGCGCACCTCGTCAGTTCACCGATCCGGCCGCCATGGCCGGCTTAACTGCGAGGTACGAATATGTTTACCCGCATCTGCCGCTCCGCGGCGCTTGTCGCTGCGCTCTTCTTCAGCGTCCCGCTTCACAGCACGGCCGAAACGTTGCCCGCCGAACCAGGCGAAGAGAATCTCGTCAACGAGGACGTCAATATCGTCAACGGTCTCTACATGCGTGAATATTCTCTGCATGGAGATGGGATCATCGACTACCGCACCGCGCGGCAGATCATCCGCAGCGAATACAACGACTACGGCGACACCGTCGTCGAAGCCACTCCGCATCCATTGTTCTATTGGTATGACGAGAACGAGAACGGCGTCTTCTCCATGTGGATCGATCCGAAAGGCGACGGCTGCCGGTGCGATATCGTTCCTTACATCGCGCTGGCGGGGGATTTCTCCCAATAACCTGCTGTAAGCTACGCCACAGTGTGTCATGACACAGGCTGGCGACATAAGT
>DASSBQ010000286.1:0-9819 GCA_035698625.1 Nitrospiraceae bacterium | reverse complement strand
CCATACGTTGTGCCCTTGTTGACCAACTCATGAGCAGGCTTCTCAGTGTGAACTCGAATTAATCAGACGTTCCCTAGTGCGACGATGATTACACGTCAATATACGATGTTTATGGATGGCCCCTCAGTTGGTCAAGACCAGCTGGATGTGTAGCTAAGGCTCGCATCAGAGCCGTCATGTATTCAGCCGTTCCCAACCTGGAGCGGCCTCCACTGAGCGGGTAGTGAGGACTGTCTGACGTTTCCCGTTTGAGCTTCACTTCACTCAGAACGGAATGAGTGTGAGACTTAGTGAGGTCGAGCCGCAGTGCTGAGCAAAGTGGCGGGGCACTTCATGCTGAACTCATGAAAGTCAGGAAGCCGGGGAAGGTTCCACCAATTAGCGCATGACAGCGCCAATGAGACCGCGCGCCGTTCGCCAGCCGAGGCTCGGTGAATTCGAGCTTCTCTGGCAGGACGTCAAAATCGTATGTCGCCCGGTTAGCCAGCCGCCTGGGCGGAGGTGCCTGCGACATTGTGGGCGAGGTGATGCTGATGTGCGAGGAAGGAGAACCAGCGAGGCCCGATCGGTCGAGCCTATCGAATCAGGCTTGGCCGGATCGGAAACCACCACATTCCGATGTGGGGGATGGGGGGAGCCGCAGCGGTTCTCCTTCCCGCTACAGCAGCACAGCGAGCACACACAGGAGTAGCACCACCGCCTAGGCAGTAAGGTCAAGAATTGAACCGTTGAATCAGCCTGGATGGAATGGATGCGCGGCGAATCGCAGGCGTCGAGATAATTCATTCAGTAACGTATTTGGGACGAGCTACTATCTTTCGGCGCGACGTTGCAGTGTCGGCGGGTGCGGTAGGGTCTTGAGCGACTTCGCCGGAGCGGCGGGGCCCCCGCCCGATTTCCGCAGAAGGAACGCCGGTACTGACCGACGCACCGCGGTCGATAGACCACGGCGGAGAGAATACCGAAGGTTTCCGCTGCGGAGTTGTCGCGAGAAGCGTGGAAGCGAGAAACCGTACCGGACCGGCCACCTGGACACGTCGAAATTGAACCGCTGAACGAGCCTCGGATGGAACGGATGCCCGGGAGGTGTACGTCATAGCGCCAGATGCCAATCAGAAACTGTATTTAACAGAGTGCGACGGCCTTGCGACGTTTCGACGCAGCCTTATAGGAGCACTCGTGATTAAGAACAAATCAGCGGCAGGATCCATCTGACCAACGCATGATGACGACACCGAACCGCGCGCCGTTCGTCAGCCGGGGCGTTGCAAGTCCTCTCAAATGTTGGCTGGGCTATTCTTGTCGATCTCTCATGAGAAATGGGATTGAATCGGAATGCTAAGCAGGGGGAGGAAATGACCGCGAAAGTCTTCACACATTGAACCGGAAGTACACCACATCTCCTTCTTTGATCACATACTCCTTCCCTTCGAGCCGGAACAACCCCTTTTCCTTCACCTTCGCCTCCGACCCGCAGGCCAAGAGATCATCGTAGTGATAGACCTCGGCGCGAATGAACCCGCGCTCCATGTCGGTGTGGATTTTTCCCGCTGCCTGTGGAGCTTTCAGGCCCTCTGGGATAGGCCACGCGCGGGATTCGACTTCGCCGGCGGTGAAAAATGTGACAATGCGAAGAAGCTCGTACGCCTCCCGCGTGAGACGGACGAGGCCCGATTCCGCCAGCCCCATTTCTTTCAAAAATTCCGCACGCTCGGATTCCGGCAACGACGAAAGTTCCGCCTCGAGTTGCCCGCAAATGGTGACGACCCGCGCGCCTCGCTTTTCGGCAAACTCTCGCACGGCCTTCACCATCGCCTCGTCGGCATGCGCGCCTTCCGACACGTTCGCCACAAACAACACCGGTTTGGCCGCGAGAAGTTGGAAGTCCGTCAACATGGCGCGCTCCTCGGGCGTATAGGACAGATTCCCCAGCCATTCCCCCTTGTCGAGCAGACCGGACAGCTTCTGGATGAATGCCAACTCCACCGCCGCTTTCTTCTCGCCGGCCCTTACCTTTTTTTCCGTCTTCTGTTTCCGCCGTTCCAGCGTATCCAGGTCGGCCAGCATGAGTTCTGTTTCGATGGTTCCGATATCACGGAGAGGATGGACGCCCCCGCTGACATGGACCACGTCCGTTCCCTGAAAGCAGCGGACGACGTGCAACAGCGCATCGACTTCGCGGACATGCCCCAGAAATTGATTGCCCAGCCCCTCGCCTTTGCTGGCGCCCTCGACCAGGCCAGCGATGTCGCGCACCTCAAGTGTGCTATAGGTGGTTTTCTTGGATTTGAAAATGTCGGTCAGCACAGGCAGGCGGGGATCCGGCACCAGCGCGATACCGGTATTCGGATCGACCGTCGCAAACGGATAGTTCGCCGCCAATGCACCGCCACCGGTCAAGGCGTTATAGACCGTCGTCTTCCCGACGTTCGGCAATCCGATCATGCCGCAACACAAAGCCATGCTGTTAACCCGGTTTCAGTGTTGGCTTGTCAGCTCTGCCTTACGGTTGCACACGCTCACGTACCCTAAAAAACCGCAGGCTCAAAACTCATAACTCTTCAGTTCCCCGTTCCCGTACATTGAACTGGTTCATCGCCACGGCCGGCCCACGATGAAGCAAGACTTCCAAGGCATCGACGGCCCGCTCCATACAGGGTTCAATCACGTCCAGTTCTTCCCCTGTCACCGGCTCAAGCACGTACTCGGCTGAATCCAGCCCGCGCGGTGGGCGCCCGATCCCGATCTTCATCCGCACGAATTGTTCGGTCCCTAACGTTTCCAGGATCGAGCGGATTCCGTTGTGTCCTCCATGGCCGCCATTCTGCTTGATGCGCAGACGGCCCGGCTCCAAATCCAGATCGTCATGGATGACCACCAGGCGATCAACTTCCAAATGAAGTTCACGGAGCAGCGCTTTGATGGGAGGACCGCTGAGGTTCATCCAGTGGAGCGCTCCGGCGAGTTCGACCGACTCGGAGCCCAGACGCCCGGTGCCTCGTACTGCGTTGCCTTGTCGGGTGAGGCGGATGGACCAGCGGGCGGCGGCTCGCTCTATGACCCACAAGCCGGCATTGTGGCGCGTTCTGGTATAGGAAGAACCGGGGTTGCCCAGTCCAACGATGAGGTGCAATGCTACTTCTTCTTTTCCGGCTCCTTCTTCTCGGCCTTGGGAGCCGTCGCAGCTTCCTTCTTTTCTCCCGCTTTCGCTTCACCGCCGGCGGGAGCCGCCTTGGCTCCTTCCACAGGGGCGCCTTCGATGGCCGCTTTCCCTTTTACCGCGACCTCGGGCTCCTTACCGGCTTCCGGTCCGGCCGCACCACTCGTGAGCAGCGCTTCAAGCTTGGCGTCCGACATCGGAGCCGCCACGCTCACGACCATCTGATCGGGATCATCCAAAAATCGTACCCCTTCCCGCGGCGGCACTTCTTTCAAGTGAATTCCCTGATTAATGCCCAATTGCGACGCATCGACCTCGATGAGATCCGGAAGCACCGACGGCAGACATTCGATGTGAATCTCGCGCATGTTGTGATGCAAAATTCCACCGTCTTTCAATCCTTGCGGCTGCCCCCCGATCAAATGCACCGGCACTCGCACGCGGATCGGCTTGTCCATTGATACTTCGAACAAGTCCACATGCAATATCTGCCCGGTGACGGGATCGACTTGATAGTCCCGCAACAAGGCTATCCGATTCGTGCTGGCTCCTTTCACGGTCAGTGAAATCAAGGCTGTCGTTCCCGCATGCGATCGCAGAATCTTCACCAAATCGTCGGGATTGACCGTCAATAACAGACATTCGCTCTGTCCATAGAGCACCGCCGGCACCTTGCCTGCCCGCCGTAGTTGGCGTGCCGGTCCCTTGCCGACGCCTTGTCTCACGTCTACTACCAGATCAAACTTCATCGGAACCCTCCCTCATGACCGGGCCGATCTCGGACGGTCACACAAATAGCGAACTGACCGATTCGTCTTCATGGATGCGCCGAATCGCTTCACCAAGCAGCGGCGCCACCGACAACATATGGAGCTTGGAACACTGTTCTTCTTTTCCTCGCAACGGAATCGTGTCCGTGACGATGACCTCCGTCAGGCAGGATTCGCAGAGACGGTCGAGTGCGGGTCCGGACAATACCGGATGTGTACAGCCCGCCCACACTTCGCGCGCCCCCTTGTCATAGCAGGCTTGCGCTCCCTGCACGATTGTGCCGGCGGTGTCGATCATGTCATCCAACAGCAATGCGCTTTTCCCTTGAACGTCGCCGATGATATTCATCACCTGGGCTTGATTCGGTCCTTCGCGCCGCTTGTCGATGATGGCCAAGTTGGCTTGCAATCGCTTTGCAAAGGCGCGGGCGCGTTCCACGCCTCCGGCGTCCGGCGATACAATCACCAAATCCGCAATTTTGCGTTTCGTGATGTAGTCCATGAGAACCGGCAAAGCATAAAGATGGTCCACGGGAATATTGAAGAAGCCTTGGATCTGTCCGGCATGCAAGTCCATGGTCAGCACGCGATCCGCCCCGGCGGTCGTGATGATATCCGCGACCAGTTTGGCGGAGATCGGAACACGCGGCTGGTCTTTTCGATCTTGGCGTCCGTATCCGAAATACGGAATGACGGCGGTGATGCGGTTGGCCGATGACCGTTTGACCGCATCGATCATGATGAGCAACTCCATGATCGAATCGTTGACCGGTGCGCAGCAGGATTGCGTGACGAACACGTCGGCGCCCCGCACATTCTCTTCTATCTTGACACGGACCTCGCCGTCGCTGAACGAGGAGACCGTCGCTTCACCGATGCGGATACCGAGGTATTCGCACATGGCGAGGGCGAGCGCAGGGTTGGCGCTGCCCGAGAAAAGCTTCAACTCCCTGCTCATGTGTCCCTCGGACGCTTGCGATGTGCCGACGCAGCAGACCTTATCCGGAAAGCGTGAACGAATCGTTTGGAACGGCGGGGAGATATGTGGGTGCCCCACTACCTCGTCGCGCGACCGCCAAAAAAGAAGCCGTCAGAAAGTTCAAAATTTATCGGAAAGGCCTACGGCTTGTCAACCAAGGCTCCGCCGCCGGCCTCTTTATTGACACATCAGCGGCTGATCGCAGGTCTCGGCCAGATAGACTTTGTGCTCATGGTTGCGGCTGAACGCTGCATGGGCTCGGATCGCACGGTCTTTGTCCCGAAAGACGCCGAAGACTGTCGCGCCGCTGCCGGACAGCAAGGCCATGTCCGCCCCCGCTTCGGCCAAGCGCGCCTTGATACCGAGAAGGATCGGATGAACCTGAAATACCGGCGCTTCAAAATCATTCACCGCTGCGCGGCCAATCTCATCCCAGTTCACCGTCGAATGTTCTCCGAGTGCCGATTCGTGCAGCGGAGCGATCTCCCGGCGTGAGGCGGCTAATTGTTGATAGGCCCATCGGGTATCGACCGGAAATCCGGGATTGATCAGTACAGCCCAGCGAGGTTCCGCAGCCGCCAGCGGCCGGACTTGCTCACCTCTACCCGTCGCCACAGCAGTTGGAGCCGCAAAGAAAAACGGAACATCACTGCCGAGAGCTTGGCCGATCTCCGCCATCAGCGATCGAGACCACCCGAGTTCCAGCAGGTGATTGAGTCCCAGGATCGTGGCTGCGGCATCGCTGCTGCCTCCACCGAGGCCGGCGCCCATCGGAATGCGCTTCCGCAATTCGATGGTGACCCTTGTCCGCCGCGGCTCTCGTTCGAGCACGAGGGCGGCGGCACGGGACACAAGGTTGGTTTGATCCACGGCCAGCGCCGGATCATCGCACCGCAAATCGATGCCGGCCGGCGATTCGGGGCCTAGGGAGATAAGGAGCTCATCGTAAAGCGCGATCGTCTGCATCAAGGACCATACGTCATGGTACCCGTCAGGCCGGCGGTCGAGAACTCTGAGGATGAGATTGATTTTGGCTGGGGCTCGAACCCGAACGTGAGCGGGCCTCGTGGGACACACCCGACTGGAGCTAATCGCGTCCTCCCTTGATCTCATACTTTTCCAGTCGATACCGAAATGACCGGGTATTCAAGCGAAGCAGCCGAGCCGCCCGTTTCTTGACCCATTGGCTCCGTTCAAGGGCTTTGAGGAGAAGTGCTTTTTCAATTGAGTTGATCAGCCCTTCCAGGTCCAACCCTTCCTCCGGCAACTCGGTCGGCAGGCCGTTCTGTTGCGGAGACGGGGACTTGTGGAGCCATCCGCCGACGTCGGCCTGCGACACCGTACCCCCCTGACTGAATGCGACCACACGCTCAATGACGTTTTCCAACTCCCGGACATTACCCCGCCATTCATGCGCCAACAGCACGCGCATCGCTTCCTGCGTCAGGTCCGGCATCGGTTTACCACTTTCCCGTGAGAATTTCTCCAGAAAATGATTCACTAACAAGGGAATATCGCCGCTTCGCATCCGGAGCGGCGGCAGCTTGATCGGGATGACGTCCAAGCGATAGTAGAGATCCTCGCGAAACGCGCCCTCGGCCACGGCCTTCTCCAGATCGCGATTCGTGGCGGCCACAATCCGGACGTCAACCTTGACGTCCTGAGTGCCTCCGACCCGGCGGAACTCTCGCTCCTGGATCACACGGAGGAGCTTGACTTGAATGGCCGGAGTCGTATCCCCGATCTCGTCGAGAAAGATCGTCCCCCCGTTCGCCACCTCGAACAAGCCGGCCTTGTTCGAAACAGCCCCCGTGAACGAGCCTTTCATGTGCCCGAAGAGTTCGCTTTCTAACAGCGTTTCCGGCACGGCGCTGCAGTTGACCGTGACAAACGGCATCTGGGCACGGCCGCTGTTATAGTGAATGGCGCGCGCCACCAATTCTTTTCCCGTGCCGCTTTCTCCTCCGATCAGGACGTTGCTTTTTGAATCCGCGACCTTCTTGATCATCTCGAATACTTTTTGCATCGCCTCGCTTTGCCCGATGATCCGAGAGAAGGACGATTGGCTGGCCATTTCCCGCTTGAGCAGGATGTTTTCAGTGGAAAGCCGGCGCCGCTCCAACGCGTTGCGAATAATGAGCTGCACTTCGTCGACTTGGAACGGTTTCGTCAAGTAGTCATACGCCCCGTGCTTCATAGCCTCGACGGCCGACTCGGCCGATGCAAAGGCGGTGATCACAAGGACCACGGTTTCCGGCGACGACGCTTTGACGGCCTTCAGCACTTCCAATCCGTCCACCTTCGGCATGCGCAGATCGGTGATGACGAGATCGAACAACTCCTTATGAATGTGTTCGATCGCTTCTTCGCCGTCCGACGCAACCGTCACGCCGTATCCCGCCCGTTTCAGCATGATGCTCAACACATCGCGCATACTCTGTTCGTCATCGACAACTAGAATCTTTTCCACGGTTCCCTTCCCTCATACCATGGCCGCGCGCGCACATCGGCTGAACGCGGCAAGCACACGACAAATTTGGCCCCATGCCCCACTACGCTGTCGACCTTGATCCATCCTCCGTGCAAATCCACGATTCGGTGCACCTGCGCGAGCCCAAGGCCCGAGCCTTCTTTCTTGGTCGTAAAGAACGGCAGGAAGATCTTGTCGAAATTCTGCCGGGGGATGCCTTCGCCCGTATCCTGAAATGTGATTTCCATAACATCTGTGCGGCGGCCCATGACGTCCACCTGCCGCAAGGCGGTCGCAATGGTGAGGCGGCCGCCGGCAGGCATGGCATCGAACGCGTTGGTCGCGAGGTTCCAGAAGACCTGTTTGAGTTGATCTTGGTCGACTTGCGCGGCGAGGGGTTCAGTCGCCGGTGACACGCAGATCGTCACACATTTTCGCGTTCGAGCCTCATGTTGAATCAGATTCAACGTGTCGGCAAGTAGTTTGTTTAAATCGTGCTCGCGCAGATGGAGCTCCGGCGGCCGGGCGTATTGGAGAAATTCGGTGATGATGTTGTCCAGTCTGGTCGCCTCTCGAATGGCGATATCCATCAGACGTTGGCTCGTGTCGTCGCCTCTGACATCAGCCCTCAGCATCTGCATGGCTCCGGCAAGTGCGCCCAGCGGGTTCCGTATCTCATGCGCCATCCCGGCCGACATCTCGCCCAGCTTTGCCAGCCACTCCCGTCTCCGCATTTCCTCTTCCAGATCCCGGATTTGCGTGAGATCTTTGAAGACGCCCACCAGCCCGATCTGCCTGCCCTGCTCATGAAACGGCGAGACCGTCATCCCCAACACGAGGCGGCTTCCATCGGCTCGCTTGCATTCGACTTCAAAGCGCACGGATGCGGTCGACATGAGGTCCCCTTGATCGGAGGACTCTGCAGGATGCCAATTGAACACCTCGCGCCAGTAGCGCCCACGGACTTGCTCGGCATGGTAGCCGGTGGCCTCTTGTGCAGCCGGATTGAACGAGGTAATCCGCCCCGTTTCGTCGGTGGTGAATACGCCGCTGCTGATGCTCTGGACAATACTCTCGTGAAACAATTGCAGACGCGAGAGCCCTCGTTCTTTCTCCCGCAGAGATTGGTCCGCTTGCCGCAACTGATCCGCCAGCATCCCGCTCAAGAACCCGACGCCGAGGAATGCGAGCCCATAGATGGAAAAGGTCTGCATGCTTTCCGCATAACTTAATCGGCTGGGAGGCAGCCATCCGGCTGGCTGCAAGAGCCCCTCCGATTGAACCACCGTGACCGTTCCCAACAAGATGGTGCAGACGCTGGCCGTCACCAGTCCGGCACGGCATTGCAGCACCAGGCTGGCCACCGCGACGGTGGTGACGTACAACACTGAAAAGGGGCTTTCAATCCCGCCGGTCGCCACGACCAAGATGGTTTCCAGAACCAAGTCGATCGCCATCTGAAACCACGTCACGACTGTCAGTGCTTGTTGGGTCCGCAAGTACCGTAGAAGCGCGGCATAGACGATGGTCACGACATAGGTAAAGACGATGAGGCCGTAGAAGATCGGCGCCTGTTCGCCCCTGGTGACTTGAAATGCCAGGGACAGCCCGAGCAGCAGCGTGACAACCACCACGCGGAGCCCCATCAGCCAATGTAGTCTGGTCTTCAGTTCATCCATAGAGCCGGCCTTCAGGCAGATCGGCGGGAGCGGTCTCAACGGCAGCCGATGACATATGGAGGGACACGGTGATGGTCGCTGTCCCGCAGGCGCAGGCCTTCACCTTCGGGACCCGGCCGCGGCATCCGATTTCAACGAGGACAAGAAGCATGCGTTGGATCGAGAAGGGGAAGCGGCGGAGCAAGCAACCTGTGGACTGCAGCCCTATCCGATCGCTGATGCCATCGTAAAGATCGGTAGATACATCGCGATGACAATGAACCCGATAACCGTCCCGAGGACGACCATCATGATCGGTTCCAACAGGGACGTCATGGCGGCGACAGCTTGATCGACTTCATCCTCGTAGAAATCGGCGATCTTTCCCAACATGGCGTCCAAAGCGCCGGTTGATTCTCCCACCGAAATCATGTGGGTCACCATCTTGGGAAACACTTGGCTCTTGGAAAGCGGCTCGGAAATGGTTTTCCCGCTGCTGATGCTGATCCGCGCGCCCAGAAGCGCCTCCTCGATCACTTTGTTGCCGGAGGTCTTGGCGCAAATCCCCAAACCTTCCAGCAGCGGTACGCCGCTGGTGATCAGCGTCCCCAGCGTCCTTGTAAACTTCGCCACGGCGGCTTTTCGAATGATATCGCCGAAGATCGGCAGCCTGAGCAGAAGCCGATCGATCACGATGCGGCCGTTGGCGGTCTTATAGTATCGCTTGACCCCGTAAATAGCCGCCACTATCGCGATTACGAGATAGACGATGTAGCTTTGAA
>DASSBQ010000285.1:0-4918 GCA_035698625.1 Nitrospiraceae bacterium | reverse complement strand
AAGATCGCCGACTACCCGTTCACGACTCTGACTCCGAACCTCGGCGTGGTACGTTGGGCCGAAGATCGAACCTTCGTCGTAGCGGACATTCCCGGTCTCATCGAAGGGGCGCATGAAGGCAAGGGCCTTGGCATTCAATTTCTCCGTCACATCGAGCGAACGGCGTATTTGCTGCACCTGATCGATATCTCCGAATGGGCGACCGAGGATCCGGTCCGCAGCTTCGAGATCATGCGGCACGAACTCCAGTCCTACGACGAGGGACTGGCTGCCCGCCCCTTCGCAATCGTGGGCACCAAGCTGGACGTCAAGGGCGACGGAACCAGGCTCGACCAACTGCGGGAATATTGCAACCGACATCGGTTCACCTTCATGCCGATTTCCGCTGCCACCCGAGCGGGCCTCGATGAACTCGTTCAATGCGTCGGCCGGCACGTGGCATCTCATCGAAAGGCGCCGTGCGAAACGAACTCCTGACTCAAGCCAAGCGGCTGGTGATCAAAGTCGGCAGCAGTCTCGTCGCGTCGCGCGAGACCGGGCTCTGCTCGGACAGGATCGAACGGCTGGCGGCCGACATCGCCTCCTGCAGAAACGGGCGCGAAATTCTGATCGTATCGTCGGGCGCCATCGTGTCGGGAATCCGGAAACTGGGACTTCGGGAATACCCCAAAAGCTTGCCGGCGAAACAGGCTGCGGCCGCGGTCGGACAAAGCCGGCTGATGTGGGCGTATGAAAAAGCATTCGAGCGTCTCGGACTCCAAGTAGCCCAGATTCTGCTCACGCATCAAGACCTGGCGGATCGCCGGCGTTTTCTCAATGCCAGACATACGCTGCAGACATTGATCGGATTCGGGGTGATTCCCATCATCAACGAGAACGATACCGTCGCGGTCGAAGAGATCCGCTTCGGCGACAATGATACGCTGGCGGCTCAAGTCGCCCATCTGATCGATGCCGATCTCCTCGTGATTCTGTCAGACGTGGACGGGCTCTTCACGGAAGACCCGCGGCAGAATGCGTCGGCGACCTTGATTTCGATAATTTTAGAGATCACCGGCGATATTGAGCGCCGAGCCGGCCTCTCGACCACATTTGAAGGAACAGGCGGCATGGCGACAAAGGTCCGCGCCGCCAAGAAAGTGGGAGACTACGGCGTGCCGACGCTGATCCTCAACGGGACCACTCCGGATCTGTTACCGGCTGTGCTTGCCGGGGGTCCAGGCGGGAGTCTATTTTTGGCCCGCGCACGCCGGATGAACAGCCGGAAACATTGGATCGCTTTTACGTTGCGCTCCCAAGGGCAGATCATGTTGGATGATGGGGCGGTCGAAGCATTGGCCCGTCGCGGGAAAAGTCTTCTCGCCACCGGTATCCATCACATCACCGGGCATTTCGACGCAGGCGATCCCGTGAGCTGCCTGGATCCGCAAGGGAAGGAGTTCGCCAAAGGGCTGGTGAATTTTTCCGCCGAAATCCTCACGAAAATCAAAGGGCTCAAGACAGCGGACATCCAAAAACTGCCCGGCTTGCAGGATTATGAAGAAGTGATCCATCGCGATAATTTGGTCGTCCTGGATTGATCGGACGCAGCCATGATCGCCTCTCCTGCTGAATCCGGGCAACGACGGTCATGATGCGCCTGGGACTGCTCGGCGGGACCTTCAACCCGGTCCACAACTGTCATCTGAAGGTCGCGGCGCAGACTCGTGATGCCCTCGCACTGGATCGTATTCTGTTCATTCCGGCCGGTGATCCTCCGCATAAGGCCCCGGATTCGCTGGCTCCGGCGCGTCATCGCGAGGCGATGGTACGGCTCGCCATAGAAGAAGAGCCGTCGTTTGGACTCTCCGACATGGAAGTCAGACGCCCGGGGCGGTCGTATTCGATCGACACGGTCCGCGCGCTACGGGCTGAACTGGGTCCGACGCCCCACTTGTTCTTCATCATCGGGCTGGACGCCTTTCTCGACTTACCCTCATGGAAAGAAGCCGAGGCTCTCCTACGCGCCTGTCATTTCGTCGTGGTTTCACGTCCTCGCACGAGGTTCGAACAGCTCCTCTCGATGCCCCTCTTTCGTCACGCCGATCGGGGCAAGATCCACGCGCTTGACAGCGGCCTCGCCCATCGGCTTTCGGTTCCGATTCCCGATGGAAGTGAGTTGACGCTCCTGCGCTTGCCTCCCTGCGATATCTCCGCCTCGGAGATCAGACAGAGCGTACGCCAAGGCCGCAGCCTGGCAAACGTATTGCCCCTATCTGTTGAATCTTATATAATTCAACAGGGTCTTTACTCGGAGGACGACGATCGCACCGGAAGCTAAGGCCAAAGCCCTCGCGATAGCAGGGGCAATCCTCGACAAGAAGGCTACCGATGTCCTTATCCTACATATCGCCAGGCTGACATCAGTCGCAGATTATCTCGTGTTGTGTTCCGGGGACTCGGAGCGTCAGGCTCGAGCAATTGCGGATCACGTCGACGGAATTCTTTCTGCCGAGGGTCACGGACCTTTGAGCATTGAAGGAGCCGGCTCCGCGAAATGGATCCTCATGGATTTCGGCGATGTGGTCGTCCACATTTTCCTGAAAGACATCCGTGAACACTACGCGCTCGAAAAGCTGTGGGGAGACGCCAAACGAGTCCGTCTTCCTGCCGAGCGCGCCCTGCGTCCTTCATTACCCGTACGTTCCATAGCGGTCGGCGCCTCCCGTACACGGAAACGAGTGTGAGATGTTCCGCCTGCTCGCCACGATTTTTCTGGTCGCTGCCGGAACGTTCCTATACAGCTATTTCCGCGAGTTGAACCCCGGCACTATTCTCCTCAAGACCGGCCCCGACACGGCGTTCGAGCTCAATACGGTGTCCTTGGTCCTGCTGGCCATGGCGGTCGGAGCCATCGCCGTCGCCATCCTTGTCAGCGCCCATCAGACGTCCCATGCCATCCTGAATTGGCGCACCAACCGCTTGCTGCGCCGAAAGGAAAAAGTGGACATTCTGCACCGGGACGGCACTCATGCTTTCATGTCCAAACGCACTGCCGATGCGGTCGCGCTGTTCGAACGGGCCCTGGTCATCGATCCCAACCGAACCGATTCGCTCCTGTGGCTGGGAAATATCTATCGCGCTGAGAATAATTTCACCGAGGCGATTCGCCTGCACCAGCAAGCCCATCGGGTGGAGGAACGCAATGTCGAAATCCTTCTGGAATTGGCTAAAGATCTGGAGGCAGCGAAGCGGTATGAGGAGGCTCAGCAGACGCTTCAAAAAATTCTCCGGATTGAATCGGAGCACCTGACCGCCCTCATTCGCAAACGGGACCTGTACATCCGCCTCGAAAAATGGTCCGACGCATTGGAGATTCAGCATCGTCTATTGAAGGCCAACCTGCCGGAACAGGAAAAACGTGCGGAACAGCAGTTGCTTATCGGTTGCATGTACGAGGTGGGACGCCAACTGCTGGAACGAGGACATCCGGACAAAGCGCGCCGCTACTTTCGCGGCGCCATCAAAAAGGATCGGACTTTCCTGCCGGCCTATATCGGCATCGGAGAAATTCTTGTGCGCGAAGGCAAGACCAAGAACGCCGTTGAA
Organism: Nitrospiraceae bacterium; assembly: GCA_035698625.1. GTDB lineage: Bacteria > Nitrospirota > Nitrospiria > Nitrospirales > Nitrospiraceae > DASSBQ01. The sequence continues at coordinate 1,330 of DASSBQ010000285.1, read as the reverse complement.
ATTCTCAAGAAGATTTACGCCAAGACCAACAGCGTCATCATCTTGCATCGGCTCGAAGAACTGTTCCTGGAGTTGGGCGAACCGGACGAGATTATCCGGGCTTACCAGGAGGCGCTCCAGCAAGATCCTCGGAATGTGGTCATCCAGTTCTATCTCGGCAAGCTCTATTACCGGCTGGAAATGGCGGACGAAGCTTACGATATCCTTTCGACGATTGACGGATCGCATGAACAGCTGGTCGAGTACCATAAGATCATGGCCAACCTCTATCTCCGCAAACAGCACATGGAAGAGGCCGTCGGCGAGCTGAAGAAAGCGCTTAGCTTCAAGAAACGTGTCGTGGTGCCGTACGTCTGCACCCATTGCCATTATCAGCAAATTGAATGGTCAGGGCGATGTCGCCGTTGCGGCCTTTGGAACACCTATGCCGCCCTCCCCGGGATGGACGCGAAATCGGAAGCCGATCGGGACAAGGCTTCGTCCCGCCTCCGCACCGTTCCCTATCAAGGCATTGCATCTCCTTTTGAAACCGTGTAGGTTCTCTGCGTTTCAGGCCCGCCTGCGGCAGAGGAATCGCCGATGGCTTCTACCGATCAACCGATTCCTCTTTCGGGACGAAGGAGACCGTTCGATGACCGATTTTCACGCGCTGTCCGCCAAGGCTCTTCAGGAGACGGTCCTGACGCGCCGGGAATGCCTGAGCGTCCTCAACGCGGCGGATGAGCAGGTGCTCGATTTGCTGGCGGCGGCTTTTGAGGTTCGCCGCCGCTACTTCGGCAAGACTGTACGGTTGCAGATGTTGTTGAACGCCAAGAGCGGGGCCTGTCAGGAGGACTGTCACTACTGTTCCCAATCCGCCGTCTCAAACGCGCCGATCGATCGCTACGCCCTGCTCACGCCGGAAGAGATGCAGGAAGGGGCTCGTCGTGCTGCATCGGCCAAGGCTCAGCGATACTGCATCGTGATCAGCGGCCGAAGCCCGCTCGATCGTGAAATTGCGGAAATCGCCGCAGCCGCCCGCGCAATCAAGCGGGATATTCCCATCCAAATATGCTGTTCGCTCGGGCTCTTGAATGAGACCCAGGCCCGCCGATTGAAGGATGCCGGGGTCGATCGAATCAATCACAATTTGAACACCGGTGAAGCCTATCATTCTTCGATCTGTACGACGCATTCCTACCAAGATCGGTTGACAACGATCCGCAATGCCAAGGCCGCAGGACTGGAAATTTGCTCCGGAGGCATCGTCGGGATGGGCGAGAACGACGAAGACTTGATTGACCTGGCTATGGCTCTCAGAGAGGTTCGACCGGATTCGATTCCGATCAAT
>DASSBQ010000284.1:0-4882 GCA_035698625.1 Nitrospiraceae bacterium | reverse complement strand
CAGCGGCCTCCTCGGTGCTTTCTCCCGTCTCCATGAAGCCGGCCGGAAAGGTCCATAATCCAACCTTCGGCTCGATGGCCCGCCGGCATAAGAGAATGTGGTCCTGCCATTCAGGAATGCAACCGGCCACGATTTTTGGATTATGATAATGAATCGTTTGGCAGGTGTCGCACACGAACCGGGGTAGATTATCCCCCGATGGAATTTTTTGGCTGACGACGCAGCCGCATTGGCTACAGAACTTCATAGACTGCAATCTCGACGGCGCATACAACGCATACAAATGGATAACACAACTCAGCGCTTCTTTGCACCCTGCCCGCGCGGCCTCGAAGCGGTCTTGGGCGATGAACTCCGAGAACTCGGCGCGCGCCAGGTCACGATCACCGCGGGCGGCGCGCAGTTCGAGGGATCATGGACGGTCTGCTATCGGGCAAATCTCGAAAGCCGGATCGCCAGCCGCATCTTGTGGCGAGCGGGAGAGACGTCGTACCGGACCGAGGCGGATATTTATCACGCGGCGCACAAGCTCGCCTGGCACGGCTGGTTCACCCCGCGCCGCACCATCAAGATCAAAGTAAGCGCGCAAGCCTGCCCGCTCAAAAGCCTGGACTTCGTCACGTTACGGATCAAAGACGCCGTCTGTGATCGGTTGCGGTTGTCCGCAGGACGCCGGCCCGACGTCGACACGCGCAGCCCCGATGTGCTCATCGCGGCGTTTCTCGATCGTGACCGGTGCACATTCTATCTCGACACATCCGGCGAGCCGCTGTTCAAACGCGGCTGGAGGCAGGAAACAGCCGAAGCGCCGCTGCGTGAGAACCTTGCCGCAGGCATCTTGCGCTTGGCCGGCTGGCCTGGCCACAGGGCGATGTTCGATCCCATGTGCGGCGCCGGCACCTTGGCTATTGAAGCGGCATGGATGGCGCAACGCATCGCGCCCGGAAGCAAGCGGCGGTTCGCGTTCGAGAAGCTGTTGAATTTTGATGAACGGAGCTGGCGGAGGCTGCGGGACTCCGGCATTGCACGCCAATTGCCCGCCTGTCCCGTACCAATCTATGCGGCCGACAGCGACAAACGGGCGCTCGCATCGGCGGCCGCCAACGTGAACGCTGCCGGTGTTTCCGCGTCGGTGCAACTCTCTCACGCGGATGTCCTCGACCAGCAGCCGCCGGCTTCCGCCGGCCTGTTGATTTCCAATCCTCCATACGGGCATCGGGTCGGAGAAGCTGATCTGCTCGCGGCGTTCTATCCTCGACTCGGCGACTGGTTGAAGCAAAGTTTCGCCGGCTGGACCGCCTATTTCTTCACGGGCGATGCGCGTTTTCCCAAACTGCTTCGGCTTTCGCCGGCCAGGCGGATCCCTCTGTTCAATGGTCCCATCGAATGCCGGCTCTACGAGTTCCGCATCATCAGCGGCAGTCACCGCCGTCCGCATCGCGCCAAAGCACTGCAACCGGATGATCCGTCCTCTCTCTGAGAAAAACCGGCCGCCGCTCACTTGCCGCAGCCGCGCGCCAGTCCGGCATTTCACGCGCATTGCCGGCGCAAGACGAGGCATAGCCGGACGGCTCAGGCCTTGACAGAGTGAAACCAGACTCTTATGGTGAGCCTCGGACTGCATCGAGCAACGAGCGATGCATCCGCATTATGAGTTCATCACAGGCTCCCCTCACAGAACTGCAACTGCAGGAACATTCCAGGTTGTCACGTCTGATTGTCGTCTCCAATCGGGAACCCTACGAGCATCGCCATATCAAAGAACGGCTCATCTGGGAGAAAACCTCCGGCGGGCTCACCAGCGCGCTTGATCCGGTGATGAACCGGCTGGGCGGCACGTGGATCGCATGGGGCAGCGGCAAAGCCGATCGCGAGGTGGTCGATGAGGAGATGACCGTGGAAGTTCCTCCCGATTCTCCGACGTATCGCTTGCGCCGCGTCTGGCTGGAGGCGAATGAAGTCAAAGGCGGCTATCTCGGCTATGCAAACCAAGTGCTCTGGCCGCTGTGCCATATCACGCTGGACCGGGTCGAGTATCGCAAAGTGTATTGGCATGCCTATCAAGCGATGAATCAACGCTTCGCAGAGGCGGTGCTGGCGGAGTTGAAAGAACGACCGGGCTTCGTCTGGATTCATGACTTCCACCTGGCCCTGCTGCCGGGCCTGATCAAGGCGGCCATGCCGTCTCAACCGATGTCGGTCTTTTGGCATACGCCCTGGCCGGGAGCGGACGTCTTTCGAATCTGTCCGGAGCGCGAAGAGATCATTGGATCCCTATTGGCGGCCGATATCGTGACGTTCCAAACCGCCACCTTCGGACGGGCCTTCGTCGAATGTGCAAAGGAATTCGTCGGCGCCGAGGTAGACAGCTCCGATGAACACCGGCTCCACTATCGCGGCCACACCACACAAGTCCTGGCGCGGCCGATCAGCGTCAGCTATCAATCGCTCAATGAACGGGCGCAGTCACGGTCGATCGAGCGCGCCATGGAGGATTTGAGAAAGCTGCATGTCTTCCAACCGGGCGTGCGGATCGGCCTCGGCGTGGACCGGCTCGACTATACGAAGGGACTCCTGAAGCGGTTCTGGTCGCTGGATGCGTTCTTTCAACAGTATCCGCATTACAGGGGAAAATTCACCTTCGTGCAGATTGCCGTTCCCACGCGCGGCGATGTCGAAGCCTACCGCCGGTACCGTGAATTGATTCGCGAGACCGCCGAAGACATCAACAAACGGTATGGGTTCGCGTCCGGTTTGGGAAGCCAGCAAGCGATCCGGTGGCGCCCCATCGAACTGCGGGAGGGCCGAATCGGCCTCGATACGCTCGTCGCCTACTACCGCATGGCGGATCTCGCCCTCGTGAGTTCCGTGTATGACGGAATGAATCTCGTCGCGAAGGAATATGTCGCCTGCCAGGTCGATGAAAAAGGCGTGCTGCTGGTGAGTCAGATGGCCGGGGCGGCGGAGGAGTTGACCGGCGCGCTGGTCATCAACCCGTATGATCATGAAGGGGTTGCCGACTTCATCAGGGAAGCGCTTGAGATGTCGCCGGAGGCCCGGCAGAACCGGATGCGCGGGATGCGCGCCTACTTGGAAACCCATGATATTCGCGCGTGGGCCGACGATTGTTTGCGCGATGCCGGCCTGTTGTCCGAGCACGAGAGCCGGGCTGAACGGTAACAACCGATCCTTCGTGTCGATGTTGATCCGCCGGCAATGATCGCATCATGGTGTCTTGCCTTGCTTTTGCCCGCTCTTTGATGGTCCCGCCTCGGATTCCCCCGCTCACCCCCGATCGGCGAGTTCCACGCAGTGGGTTGAACATTGTCGCTCTCGCGCTGACGGTCTTCTGCATACTGACTGCCATCCTGCCAGGCTGCGCTGCCGTGCGCGACATCCTCCCCTCCCGCGCCCAGCGAAGTCCTCCATCAGCGCATATGCGGGAATCAGTGATCGAGCGTATCCAGACGACGATCAGGCCGGAAATGTCACGGCGCCTCGGCGAGCACGAGGCGAACGTCCTGCGAGTCATGACGGACGCTTCTCATCGAGCCGCTCGGTATAAATCCGGCCTGCTGGTACAAGGCTTTTCCGATCCCTGGACCACATTGGCCACCCTCGAGCGTCACAGCCTCCTTGCGGCGGAAATGGCGGAAGGAAGTACGGAGAGCATCCCTGCCCTTCTCGATATTCTTGAAGCCGGCTTGGATCGCACCGCGACTCCCTTTTCGCCGGTTCCCTTTCCCACTTCCATGGCCGGCGAGCAATTGCTTGAATTCTTCACGGATGTCCTTCAGCAGGCCTATGAAGAACGCGAAAAAGCGCTGCGCAATGTGACGTTGGACGAACGACTATTCTTGCACGGCCATGCCGCTTCTCTCGTCGAGCAGTTTATTCCCCACCTGTCGGAATTGACCGGAAGTCAGAAAGAAGCAAAAGCGAAGGACCTGGAATTTGCTCGGCTATTGATAGAACGCGTGGACTATGCCGGCATGATCGGCGCCGCTCAGCGATTGACCCGCCTGGGGAACGAAGCGTTCCTCCGTCGTTTGGCTGTGGCATTCAGCAACCAGCATCCGTTGCCCGACGCCGTTCCAGGCATCACAGGTGACGTGTTGCTCGCGCGCCAGACTTCCTACGGTCTCGTCATCATCGGAGGCAGCGGTCCCAATACCTATGATCTCGATGCGCGTTTCGGCCTGGTCATCGATCTCGGCGGCTCGGACCATTACCGCGGCGCCATCGGTGCGAGCCAAAATATGGAGCTTGGCCATAGCGTCGTCATTGATCTCGGAGGCGATGATCGCTATGAATCGTCCCCGCTTGGGCTGGCTACCGGCCGATTGGGAGTCGGCGTGGTGATCGATCTGGCCGGCGATGATGTCTATCAATCGGCGCCGGGCAGCGGAGGCACCGGATTCGCCGGACTCGGCATTCTCTATGACGGGCGCGGCAATGATCACTACATCGGAAGCCGTTTCACGCTGGGCGCTGCGATGGGAGGCCTCGGCGTCATTGTGGATCGATCCGGAGACGACCAGTACCGCGCCGATGGATACGGCATCGGCCTGGGAGCCTCGCTTGGAGTGGGGGCCGTCATTGATGTCGAGGGGAACGACACCTATCGGTGCGGTGGACGCTATCCCAGCGGCTACAATGAGGCGGAGCAACCCGCTATCCGACCGGGTGATCCCGGCTTTCAATATGACTGCTTCGGGCTCGGCGCAGGGGTGGGAGCCCGCGTGATGGATTCGCGAGCAACACAATCGGACTACAATCTGGCCGGTGGCTGGGGACTGCTGCTCGATGTGGCCGGCGACGACCGATACCAGAGCGATAATTTTTCTGAAGGCCTGGGATATTTCTTCGGCATGGGGGTGGC
>DASSBQ010000283.1:0-8358 GCA_035698625.1 Nitrospiraceae bacterium | reverse complement strand
CTCGACCGGATGGGTCTGAATGCGGGTCCCCGGAACACGAGAGATAATGCGGAACGACAGCCCTTCGTCGGGTTGAATGCGAAGAGCCAGCACATTGGGCGGCAACGAACGCCGGCTGTCGTCGTTGAAAAGAATCCGGGGAATATCCTTGAACTGAACGGCGACTTCGCTGGCTCGCTTCGGCAGGGTCTTGCCGGTCCGCAAATAAAACGGCACGCCGGACCAGCGCCAGTTCTCCACGAAACATTTCACCGCCACGTACGTTTCCGTCGTGGAACCGGGATTCACGCCTTTTTCTTTGCGATAGCCCGGCGCGGGCGCGCCCTGAACGATGCCATCCGCATACTGGGCGCGGACGGTGAAGCGTTCGACATCCCTTCCGGCAATGGGCCGGAGGCAACGAAGCACCTCTATTTTGGCATCGCGGACGACATCGGGATCCAGGGAGTAGGGCGGCTCCATCGCCACCAGGCACAGCAGCTGAAGGAGATGGTTCTGCACCATATCGCGAAGTGCTCCCGCTTCCTCATAATAGGCCGCGCGGGTGCCCAGGCCTTCCGCCTCGCTGACGGTGAGCTGCACATGGTCGATGTACTTCCGATTCCAGATAGGCTCAAAAATACTGTTCGCGAATCGGACCACCATCAAATTCTGTACGGTCTCTTTTCCCAGATAGTGATCAATCCGGAAAATCTGAGATTCATCGAATACTTGCCCGGTCACCGCGTTGATTTCCTGCGCGGATGCCAGGTCTCGGCCCACCGGCTTCTCGACGATAATTCGGGCATAGGGCGCGTCCGGCGCGGGCGGCGATGCCAGCCCGGCTTTTGCGAGTCCTTCGCACACGGACGTAAACGAGCTTGGCGGGATGCTGAGATAAAAAATGCGGTTGCCGGAAAGCTGAAAGGCGCGTTCGATTTTTTCCGCCCGTGCCCGGAGCTCCGCATAGGTCTGCGGATCCTCATTGTTCCCCGACATGTAGAATAGGTGCTGCTCGAATTCTCCCCACTTTGCTTGATCGAGTGGCTGACGAGAATGCGACCGAACTCCTTCGCGGGTGACATCCCGGAATTTTTCATCCGTCATCTCTTTGCGGCCGAGCCCGATGACGGCATAGTTCGCGGGCAACACCCCGTCCAACAGCAAATTGTAGAGCGCGGGAATCAAGCGACGTCGGGCGAGATCCCCCGAGCCGCCGAAGATGACGAGCGTACAGGACTGAACGGGGATCGGTGCTTCGGGTTCGGGCTGAATCTCTATTGGGTGAGCGGGCGCAGTCATGTCCGATCCTCGATGGCGCTTCGCTACACTTAACGGCGGACGCTGTGGCCGCCGAACGCGTTGCGTAACGCCGCCAGCATTTTCTCCGCGAACGACTCCTCTTGGCGCGAACGAAACCGGGTAAAGAGGGCGCTCGTCAGGGTGGGAACAGGCACGTCTTTCTCGATGGCATCCGCGATCATCCACCGTCCTTCGCCGGAATCCTGCACATAGCCCTTGAGACGTTCAAGACGAGGATCCTCCTTCAGTGCCCCCGCGGTCAGTTCGAGGAGCCAGGATCGAACGACGCTGCCGTGCATCCAGAGCTCGGCGATCTGTGCAAGATCCAACTTATACTCGCTCTTCGACATCAACTCAAATCCTTCCGCGTAGCCCTGCATCATGCTGTATTCGATGCCGTTATGCACCATTTTGACGTAATGGCCGGCTCCCGGACCTCCCACATGAGCCCATCCCTGGGGCGGCGCCAACGTTTGAAAGATTGGAGCGAGCCGGTTGACCGGTTCCGCTTCGCCGCCCACCATCAGGCAATAGCCCACGGTCAACCCCCAGACGCCGCCGCTCGTGCCGGCATCGATATAGTGGACGCCTTTCTTTTTCAACTCGCCGGCCCGTCTGGTATCGTCGTGAAAGCGCGTATTCCCGCCATCGATGATGACGTCGCCTGATTGAAGCTGAGCGGCGACTGCGAAGACGGTCTCTTCGGTCGGTGCGCCGGACGGCACCATGATCCACACCGCACGGGGAGGAGAGAGCTTGGCGATCACATCAGCGAGGGAGGAAGCCCCGATGCAACCCTGCCCTTCCGCCTGCTTCGTCAATTCCGGCGCGCGGTCGTACACGACGACGCGATGTTGATCGCGCCGAAGCCGTATCACCATGTTCATTCCCATCTTGCCCAGTCCGATGAATCCGATATCCATAGCCGGCCCTTTCTTCAGCAATCAGCGGGTTGACTGTCTTGTTCTCATGGCTGTTCTTGTATCACGGATTCTGTAGCCGCGCGGCGCAGGTCGGATGCGAGTGGTGTGGTCTATATGTGAGACGGAGATATAGGCCGACACGGAAAGCCGAGCGTGCCACATGCCAGCCGAAAGCGCGCGGCGTTCTGGAAGTGACACCCTCATGCGGCGCATTATGCAAGGGAAGAGTGCCGCCGGTTGCGGTCGGCGAAATCGTCGCCTGTCGGTTTCTGCGGCCGTTGGACATACGCGAGAATGGGTTCATGAGTACGGTGCGCGCCGGCGGCCTGGTGCACGACGTCATGCGTCGGTCAGTCTATGCGAGCGGGCTGCGGGACGTCCTTGAACAGTGCGCCGGCGAATTGACGCGCGGTATCGAACCGTTCCTGGAGCGTGCCGGCGGTGAGAAATCGGGCCGCTTTCTCTCCGAGGACGGGATCGCGCGAATTAAGAAAACGCAGGACATCGACAGGCGCGGTCAGCCAAAAGCCTCGAAGTCGGAAAAAAGCCGTCAGCGATTCGTCAAAAAAAATCTGGAGGAGATACTGAGCCGTCGGCGGCCTGTCCGCCATGTCTTCCGCCTTCCCAAGCCAGTGGAGACATTCCGCTTTCCATCGAATCTGCTCATTGATAGTCGGCGCCGGAGGACCCGATCGGAAGCGCTGTGCGGCTTTCTCGATGAGCTTCGCAGCAATTCCGTCATGATCGTAGAGGATGCGGCCTTTTCGGAGAAGCGGCGGAAGCCGCGGAGAATGGTCAATGTCTTCCGTCACCGCCGTGTGTTCGCCGTATCGGATATCGACCAGCCGATCGCCGACCCGCACAATCTCATGACCTTCTGCAGAGCCTTTGACTAAGACGATGAGGTCGATATCGCTATGCGGGGTGGTGGCGCGCCGCGCTCCGGATCCGACGAGAATCACCGCGGCTAGATCGCCGCCTCGTTTGCCTCGCACGTGCTTCAGCGCCAAAGCCAGCGCGTCTTCATATCCCGGCGGCATGACGGGCGCCGGCTGCTCCGGCGGCGCCGGCATATCCAAAAGTTCCGCTTGCAATTCCGCAGCGGACGGAGTGGCTGTGGGCGAGTCGGGCGAGGATGCGAGCATATCGGATTCCATAATCGCAACCCCGGTCAGGGTAGTGCGGCGCCTTGTGAGCGCCGAATCGTGTCGCTCAATGCCGCCAGCCAATCATCAAAAGGTTGGTCGGCCGCGACGATGATTTCTAATTTTCCGTTGGACAGCTTGCGGACCGTTCCCGAGCCTTCCGGAGACAAAGGAATTTCAACCCATTCGCGGTTGAGACCCAGGGCGTCCGTTACTTCAAGAATTTGACTGATCTGTTTGAATGAGACGACTTGCACGATCCGCTTCGCGCCATTGTGACCGACGGCACCTTGCGGCATTCTAAAGAGCGTATCGAGAGCCTGTCAACGCGGACCGGTCAGGCAAGCACGCGGGTCAGGATCTCTTCTGCTTGGCGCATGTCGGCTGCGCTGATATCGAGATGCGTGACGGCCCGAAATCGCGATCCACCCACCGGGCTCACAAGCAGACCCTCCTGTCTCAACGCGTCGGCGATATCCGCTGATGACCAACCCGTCTTCTGTACATCGAAAAAGATAATATTCGTTTCCACATCGTCGGGATTCACGGAGACGGAGGGAATGGACTGAAGGATTCGCGCCAACTCCTTGGCATGATCATGGTCTTCTTTCAAGCGGTGTACGTGATGCGCCAGCGCGTAGAGTCCGGCCGCGGCTAGTATGCCGGATTGGCGCATCGCCCCTCCGTACATGCGGCGAAAACGTCGGAGCCGATCCAGCAGATTCGTATCATCGGTGACGATAAGCGAGCCCGCCGGCGCGCCCAGCCCTTTGGACAGGCAAAACGTCACGGTTTGAAAATATTGCGCGTACCGGTGCGCCGGCAGGCCGGTCGCCGCTACGGCGTTAAAGAGTCGCGCTCCGTCCAAATGCATGGGAATTCTCTGCTCATCCGCCACCGTGCGAATCTCTTCGATCGTGGAGAGGGGATAGATCGAGCCGCCTCCGCTGTTATGCGTGTTCTCCAGGCAAATAAGTCCCGTGGGAATCGTGTAGGGATCACGGGGTCTGATCGCCGCCTTTACCTGTTCCGCATCCATGAGCCCGCGACGGCCCGACACCCAGTGAAGTTGAACTCCGGCCAGCGCACCGGCGGCGCCCTGTTCGTACCGAACGATATGTGACGACCCTTCCACAATCACTTCCTGGCCCGGCTGGGTCTGGGCCCGGATGGCAAGTTGATTGCCCATGGTGCCGGATGGGACGAACAGGGCCCGGGCTTTGCCGAGCAGGGCTGCGGCTTGTTCTTGAAGCCGGTTGACGGTCGGATCTTCTCCATAGACGTCATCTCCCACTTCGGCCCGCGCCATGGCCTCCCGCATCCCGAGACTGGGCTTCGTCACGGTATCACTGCGCAAATCAATCACGACGGCCTGCTCTCCACGCGAAATGATTGCCGGGACAAAACCGGATACAGTGAGAAGATCGGCGTGTTGAAGGGAATCACCGCAGAATGCAGGCCGGGCAGCAGCCCAAGATGCAGATTGACAAAGTTGTAACTCAGTCCTTCCTGCCAGGGTTCCCGTAAGGATTGGGCATAGGCTTCCACATGGTCGGATGCGTACGAACGTGTCATGAGCCCGCAGGCTCCCTGCAGGCCGTAGTCGCTCAGGTCCGGCGCCGCCTGAATGAGGAGCGAGACGCGCGACGCATCAAACCAGACTTTGAATTTGCAGCTGACTTGAACAAAGGGGCCCAGCGAACCGACCATGTTCAGGACGGACAGGGGATAGGCAAATTCCGGCGGCACATCATCCGGCTGATCGGGAACGACAAATCGGAAATCAGGCTCCTTCAAGGCGGACGCCGACACGAACACCAGGTTGGGATCGTCCAGCGCAATGTCAAGCATCTGCCCGTCATGGTATCCGCATAACTTTCCCATCTCGTATCGCAGCGGATAGGAGTAGCCCAGTTTGGCATAAAAGATCCGCACTCCCGCTTCCAGCGGATCGTCCGGAATACGGCTGATTTTCAAATCGAACGGCAGCATGAGATGGAAGGCATTGGTCCGGGCGGCCATGAACGGGGCGCAGGCGCCGGGGAATTCCTTCTGAATGGCCGCATTGTCGGGATCGAATGCTTTGGGCGTCCCGCCGAAATGTTGGGCCGTCTTGGACTGGGACGGCATGCGATATTTATCCTGGTAGTAAGAGGCGGCGCGTCTCTGGGCCAGGTCCAGGAAATATTCCGGCGCGTCGGTCTCCACGATCAAATGTTGCACGGCCATGTCGTGGTTCCGCGGCACGCGCATGGCCTGATTGTAAATATCCAGGTCCGCCTGCGTCTTCTGAATGTCCTGGTGCAGTTGACGGGCCAGCGCCGGATCCCAGAATCTCGTTCGCGGAAGCAGGTCCTTGGCTTTCTGCAGGCATTCGAGCTTGTGCGTGTACCGCTTCGGTTCAGGTGCAAATACGTCGGCCAGCGCGGTATACAGCGTAAACTGTTCCTCGGCCGTCAGCCCTGTGTCTTGGAACCCCGGTTCCCGCACAAAGGCCAACGCCAGCGGACCGAAGGCTTCTTCCCGCCTAATGCATAACGTCAACAAGTAATTGTAATGGGCTCTTGCTTCATCGGTCGTCATTACCGGTTGCCTCCGTGGAGGCGGCATTCTATCAAATTTTCCTCGTGAAGGTGAAAGCGCCCTGGTACACTCCGCCGCCGAGACAAGACTATCGATGAAGACGCGACTGACCGCATGGCTGAAAATCGAAGAGGGCGAAGTGGTGCCCTTGACTTGGTCGTGTTTTTATTTGTTCTGTCTGTTGTGCGGCTATTACATCCTCCGTCCGGTGCGGGATGAAATGGCAATCGAGGGCGGAGTCCAGCACCTTCCGTGGATGATGACCGCAACCTTTCTCGTGCTGCTGGCGGTCACGCCGGTTTTTGGTTGGCTGTCGGCTCGATTCTCGCGCCGTCAATTCTTGCCGGCTGTCTACCTATTTTTCGGCGCCAATCTGCTGATGTTCTACGTCTTCATGAGAAGCCACGTGCATCCGGAATGGGTTGCCCGCGCATTTTTCGTGTGGCTGTCCGTGTTCAATCTGTTTGTCGTATCTGTATTCTGGAGTTTCATGGTCGATCTCTTTTCACCGGAACAAGGCAAGCGTCTCTTCGGCATGATCGCCGCCGGCGGCAGTGCGGGCGCTTTGCTCGGCCCCTCGGTGACCGCGCTTTCGACATACTTTTTCCCGATCGCCAATCTCATGGCTCTCTCGGCCGTGATGCTGCTCGTCTGCGTGTTCTGTATCCGGCGCCTCGATGCGTGGTCCAAAGAACGCGCACCGGTGCGCCGAGAGACGGGTGATGAACCCATCGGCGGTCATTTCTTAACCGGCATTCGTCTGGCGTTTTCATCGCCTTATCTTGCGGGCATTGCCGGCTATATTCTCTTCCTCACCATGACGGCCACATTTCTTTATCTGGAGCAAGCGGGGGTGGTCGGCCAAGCCGTTCCATCTCCGTTGGAACGGACTCGTCTGTACGCCGGCGTGGATTTGGCGGTGAGCTCCTTGACATTTCTGACCCAAATCTTTGTGACCGCCCGCATGCCGTTGTCGGGGGCGCTTGCTGTTCTGCCGGCCGCGAGCCTGGCTGGATTTTTCTTGTTGGGCATCTATCAGGCCGTCCCACTGTTTGTGGCACTCATCATTATCCGGCGGGTGTCGGAATACGCTCTGGCAAAGCCGGCCCGGGAGGTGCTCTTCACCGTCGTAAGTCGTGAAGGAAAATACAAGGCCAAGAACTTCATCGATACGGCGATCTCCCGAGGCGGCGATGCGGCGACGGGATGGTTGGTGGCCGGGATAAAGGGTCTTGGCGCGACGGCTACCATGATGGCGTGGATCATGGTGCCGCTCGCGGTCGCCTGGGTGGGTTTGGGCGTGTTCCTCGCCCGCGCGCATGGAAGGTGTGTAGATGAACGACCACACTCCCGCCTGTCCAGCTCAGTCACCGACCTACGCTGACCCTTACCGTCGCCGTATAGTTCGCCAGAAAGGGAAAGACGCCGCCGGGATCGCTTACGTTCGCTCGACGCTCGCAGTCCGAGCCTTTACTGGACGCGGAAATGGCGAACGTGCCGCCGGATTGCCATTCCGCCGGCGTAAAGATTCGATCAGCCCACCCGACAAAGTCATCGTTCCCGGAGATCTCGTGGAACTCCTCTTCGCCGTGACATAATCCCGTCCCCCAAATCCCGGTGTACATGGCTCCACGCCGATCAAGCTCCGATATCAGCGAGAAGGGAAAAAGCAGGGCCGCTTCCAGGGGACTGTCGCGGTCACAATCAACAGCCTCGATCACCAATCGGATATCGCTCGTCACGGCAACTCCCGGGAGAGTGATCGCAAGATTTGCAAAGACTATTTCTCCCGTGTCCACATTGCGTGCGCTTCCACCGCTCGGAAACCTGGCACGCTGGATGTGATCCGGATCTCCTGGGTTTAAGGCGGCGATCCCGATGAACCAATCGCCTGGGCTGACTTCATCACAATCATCATGCACCACCACACGGTCCAATCGGAAGGTGACGTCCCGATTCGCGACCGCCGCCGGCGGGGAGGCTGGAACCATATTCGGCGGCGGATACACATAGCCTTCGAGTTGCGGATAGGCATAGTCCGGTGTACGCGATTCTCTATAGCCGCCACGCCAAGCGGGCATGGTAGTTGTGTGGTGGTCTTTTCGCGAGGGACTCCACCAGCGAAACAGGGGAACGGTACCCTTCGGCTGGGGGAGGCGTGGATCAAAGACGTAGCCCAGCAAGACCGGCAAGGTATAGTCCGGCTGGATCTGAACAGTCCGATCCGGCCGACCTGTTCTACGCCAAGCTTGTGTCATGCTGTCGGTTCGTGACGGACTGAACCATTCGATCAGAGGTACGGTGCCCTTCGGTGGAGGGGTTTTGGGGTCGGGCGTGAAGATAAAGCCCTCGAGCGTTCGATCGGCATACTTGTCAGGGAACCCACGAGGTGTAATTTTAAATAGTTCCAACATGTATGCTTGGCA
>DASSBQ010000282.1:0-20671 GCA_035698625.1 Nitrospiraceae bacterium | reverse complement strand
GCCGTTCGCTTAGGACGGAATACTTCGCCACGCCCATTCCGAAATTGCCGGAATGTGAATCGGCCGCGATGACTCGAATGCTGATGCCGTCAGGCGCATCCTTCGAAACCGGCACGAAGAACGGCGCCTCGAAATGGGACTTATCGCCTGAATAGAACATCTGCAGTCGTTCGATGACCCGGTCTCCGATCAGCACTTCTCCATAGATGTGAAGTTTTCGCGAATCCCAATCGCCATGGGGTCGCACGAGAGAACCAGACAGCGTTCGAACGGAAGCGCGCAGAATCACATCTTCCTTTGAGACCAGCGACTCGCCGGGTTTCGGGTGTTCGATTTGCACCAAGTATCCGTAGAGATGGATGACGATGCCGTCGTTCGTCATATCGTGTCCGGGAATGAGGAGTACGGTCTCGCTTGCGCGTTGGGCGGCTGATGGATAGGCCAGGGGGCCTTCCGCTGTGATCTCCACCAATGTTGGCTTCAGCAGGTCCAGTGTCGCGCTGAAGAAGGCCGCAGGCCGGGAGCTATAGCGCGGCTCTTCCATGAGATGGGGTGTTCGCATGATCTGGTTTTGATCTCCCATTTCTCCCTGCTGAATCCCGGACGCCAGGATTTGGCCCGTGGCCACGTCGGTAACCGTGACCCGCGCGCCGCCCACTTCGCGACCCAGCACCATGGCGCCGTGCGCCACAACGCGGACCAGGATGCGGGTTGGAGTGGGATCGTTGAGGGACTCGGGCTGTTCATGTTCGGACTCGGCGACCTCCGGCACCATGGCGGAACCGGGGTTGGACAAAAATATCAGAGATGCGGCGATGATGAGCCGGAGCGAGATGCGCCAAATCATTTGACCTTCGTGCCCGGTTCAACTTCCTCGAGAATCGTCACGAGACCATTCACGTCCTTATCGCCGGCCGCCAAGACCATCCCTTGTGATTCAACACCCATGAGCTTGGCAGGTTTGAGGTTCGCCACAATCACAATGGATTTCCCGACGAGATCGGCCGGTTCGTACTTCTTTCCGATTCCTGCGACGATCTGGCGCTGCTCGTTGCCCAGGTTCACAATGAGCTTGATGAGTTTGTCTGATTTAGGGACACGCTCGGCACTCACGACTTTGGCGGTCTTCAATTGAATCTTCATGAACTCGTCGATCGTGATCTGATTAACCGGCGCCGGCGATTGAGGCGCGCCTGTCGTTGGCGGAGATGTCGTCGCTTGCGACGGTGGGACGGCCGGTACCGGGGCCGCCTGAGGCGGAGATGAAGAGTTGCTTGCATCACTCACGGGATTCGCTCCTTGTGTTTGCTTCGTGTCGATTCTTGGAAAAAGAGAGGCAGATTTCTTTACTGATCTGCCTGGTAAAAGAGCTGGGTCTTTATACTTGAATACCTTGCCCTCATAGCCTGGTTCCAGCCCAAGCTGCTGTGCCAAGTTTTCTGCTGTGTTTGGCATGAATGGATATACAAATTGGATGAGCGACCCGAGAGTATTTGCAATATGGAACAAAGCGTTTTCTAGCCGCTCTCGATTTTCAGGTTTCTTGGCCAATGTCCATGGAGCAGTTTTGTCTATGTACTGGTCGGACAACTGAATGATGCTGCAGATGGATTCCAATGCTCGGCTGAAACGAAGATGCTCCACATGGTCGTCCGCTTCCGCCTCAATTTCACCTGTCGATTGCATCAGCTGCTTTTCAATCTCGCCGTCGGCAGGATTGATGTGGGAAGGAACCTTGCCCCCAGCGAATCGTTCGATCATTGTGAGGCTGCGGCTCAGCAGATTGCCGAGGCCATCCGCTAATTCGCTGTTGAGACGCACAATCATCGTGTTTATGGAAAAATCCCCATCCTGCCCGAATGGCACTTCGCGTAGGAGGAAATACCGAAACGCATCGGCGCCGAATTTCTCGACCATGCCATAGGGATCCACGACGTTCCCCCGGCTCTTGGACATTTTCTCCCCGTCCACCGTCCACCAGCCGTGCGCAAAGATCGTCTTGGGCAACGGCAGATTCAAGGCCATCAGCATCGTGGACCAATACACCGCGTGCGTCGTGAGAATGTCTTTGCCTATGAGATGGATATCGGCCGGCCAAAATTGCCCGCCCGCCGGCTTTTCCTTGGGCAGGTACTCCAGGGCGGAAAGATAGTTGACCAGCGCATCGAACCAGACATACGCGACATAGTTGCCGTCGAACGGCAGTTCAATTCCCCACGAGAGGCGCGACTTCGGGCGTGAGATGGAAAGGTCACCGAGTTTCTGCGTCTGAAGAAACCCCAGCACCTCGTTGCGCCGGGACTCCGGTCGGATAAATTCCGGATGTTCGTGAATATGACGAATCAAACGCTCCTGATACTGGCCCATCTTGAAGAAATAGTTATGCTCGCTCAGCCGTTCGACCGGGCGTTTGCAATCGGGGCAAAGCCCATCGACAACATCCTTCTCGGTCCAGAACCGTTCGTCGAATGTGCAGTACCAGCCTGTGTAGTCGGCCTTATAGACGAGCGCTTGGTCGAATAGCCGTTGCAGATATCGTTGAACCACGGACTTATGCCGTGGATCGGTTGTACGAATGAAGGCATTGTTCGAAATATTCAACTTCGCCCAGAGTTGCTCGAACTGCGAGGCCAGACGATCGCAATAGGCCTGAGGCTCGATGCCGGCTTTTGCCGCCGCCTGCTGTACCTTCTGGCCATGCTCGTCCAACCCCGTGAGAAAGAAGACATCCCGGCCTTTCATGCGCCAATACCGGGCAAGCACATCGGCCGCCACGGTGGTGTAGGCATGCCCGATATGCGGCACATCGTTCACATAATAGATGGGAGTCGTGATGTAGAAGGCGTCAGACATGCTCATGAAGACAAAAAGATAACAGGTCGGTTGCGGCGAAAGCTAGAAGCCGTTCTCCGACGGGGCGGGCGGTTGCTGCATGCAGAACAATACCGAATTAGGCACGCGGCGGCACGCCAAGAGAAGATGGAAGAGATAGGGTTCTGGCCCGGAGCAGAACATTTTCGAGCGCCATGTGCAGATTCAGATGGCGATGGCCTTGCCGGTCCAGTTCATCGATCTCCTCAAGCAGTTCAACCAGCAGATCAACATTCAGCGTCCCCGGATATGAGGCCGGGCGACGCTCGTGCTCAATGCCAAGGATGTCGTCCGATGCCCCGGTTACGGCGATGATCAGCGCATCGCGAAGGCAGCGCTGCAGCCATGACAGGGCTTCGCCAGCCCGGTCGCTTTTGGCAACCGTCTCCGCCGTTGCGAGGAGGGTCCCGATCGATCCGAGCGCCGCCGGTCCCAGAAGAGACGAGTATTCGCGCTGTCGAGCTTTCTCCTCCTCGACATCCGACTCCAGCGCGCGTCCCAGTTGCCCCTCGCTCAGAATGGCCAGGAATCGCGCATCGGCAGGCGGAAGGTTGCGGCGAAGAATGACGGCTGCTTCAATCTGCGTTCTAGCCGGCGGGGTCAATCGAAGGGCTTGGCAACGGGAGCGGATCGTGGCGGGCAGTGCGGAAGCCCGGCTCGTAATCAATAGGAACAAACTATGGTCGGGAGGCTCTTCCAATGTCTTCAGCAAAGCATTGGCGGCGCCGGTGGTCATTCGATCGGCATCATCGATTACGCAAATCTTGCGGTCACCGATGAGGGGCCGATAAATGAGTTGTTGCTCGATGTCACGGATCTCCTCGATCTTGATTTGCGGGTTGGCTTGTTCCGGATCGGGTCGGATGCAAGTGAAGTCGGGGTGGGTCTGCGCCTCGATCTGTCGGCAAGTGCGGCACACGCCGCATCCGTCCGCCGCCGAGGATTCGGACCCGCCGTCGCAGAGCAGGGCTTGCGCGAAACGCGTTGCCAGCAGACGTTTCCCGATACGATCCGGTCCGTGAAAGAGATAGGCATGTGCCAAGCGGTTGCGCGCAATGGCTGCTTGCAACAGTGCCTTGCCTCGATCATGGCCGATGATGTCCCGGAAAGGCATAGACTCACCCGACTCTTGAGCGGCGGGTTTTACCCTTGTCGCGCCGATGCGCAAGCGCCGGACGCTGCAGGAGCCGTTCAATCAGTTCGAGTACAATGTCCGAAACCTGGGCCGGCGAAACACCGGAATTCACGATCTTCATACGGCGGGGTTCCCGGCGAGTCAATTGCAAAAAACCTTTTCTCACTCGCTCGTGAAAGGCGATCGATTCCATATCCAGCCGATTGGTATCCCGGTGCGCGCGACGACGTTGCAAACCGATCGCCACGGGAACATCGAACACAATCGTCATATCCGGTGTCAATCCCGCCGTCGCCAAGCGATTGAGCCGGCGCAACGATGGAAGATCCAGCCCCCGCCCGTAACCCTGATAGGCCATGGTGGAATCGGAAAATCGATCGCAGAGCACCACTGCGCCCGCGGCCAGCGCGGGCCGGATGATTTCCTCGACGTGTTGGGAGCGGGCCGCCATAATCAGAAAAGCTTCGGTGAGGGGAGTCAATTTTTCATTGCCACGGTTCAGCATGACGTCCCGAATTTGTTCCGCGACCGATGTGCCTCCCGGCTCGCGTGTTTCGATCACAGCCCAGCCCAACCTTCTCAGCCGTTCGGCAGACCGTGAAATCTGACTCGTCTTCCCGCTGCCCTCGACGCCCTCAAAGGTGATGAACCGCCCCCTCGCTCTGCCTGTGGATTCGCCCAACCTTGCACCCTTTGTGCCCATAGAAAAATTTCGGCGGCATCCTATTCCAAGTTATTGAAAATAGCAAGAAAAGGCTTGCGACGGTCGGAGGGTTCTCTGTATCATGAAGCTCCACGTAGTCCTTACACACCACCTATGGTTCAAGCCTCGCTGAAACGGTATTTTCTAACGGGATTGCTGGTGATCATCCCTATCTGGGGCACCATCCTGATCCTCAAAACTCTCTTTGTGAGCCTCGATGGGATTCTTGGGGATGTCGCGGCCCGCTTTATCACCCCCGGCCGATACGTGCCGGGGCTGGGCATTGTGGCCCTGATTTTGCTGATCTTCTTTACGGGTCTTTTTGCGGCTAATGTCATCGGCCGCCACATTGTCAAACAATGGGAGGGTGTCCTCAATCGGGTGCCGGTGGTTCGCGGAATCTACTCCACCATCAAATCGATGATGGATATCCTATCGTTTGCCGAGCGGGAGAGCTACCGTCGAGTCGTGTTGATTCAATTCCCCAAGAATGGTCATTATTGTTTTGCGTTTGTCACCGGCGTCAGCAAGGGCGATCTGCAGGACTTAAACGGCGGACTCGTGCATGTTTATGTGCCCACTTCCCCGAATCCGACATCCGGATATTTCTTGCTGGTTCCCGAGGGAGATGTCATTCCTGTGAATATCAGCGTAGAGGAAGCAATGAAGCTGATTGTGTCCGGCGGCCTCTATACCCCCAATCCGTCTTTAGCGCCTTTGCTGAACCCCGAAAAGCGCACTGCTCCCGTCAAACAGCCCGATACTGGAGTGCCGATCGCATGACCTCTTCCAAAGCCGGTTTACGGGGCAAAGGTACGGAGTGCATGAGCCGGAACACAGCGGATCGCATCCCGGGACTGGGAGTCATTGTGATGGCGGCCGGGCTTGGAAAGCGAATGAAATCCAAGCTGGTCAAAGTACTTCATCCGGTGGCCGGGCGTCCGATGGTCGCCCACGTTGTGGAGTTGGCATTGCGCCTGGCAGACCGGGGAGTCGCGGTTGTTGTCGGGCATCAAGGTGAAGAGGTGCGAGGCGTCCTCGAACGGCAGTGGGCCGCCGTGGCCGGTGCCCCGCCTGCCGTTCATGTCGTCAATCAGCCACGGCAACTCGGCACCGGCCATGCCGTGCTGCAGACTCGTGCCACATTTTTGGAACAGGTTCCCGTTACGCCATCCCGCTATCTGATCTTGAACGGTGATACGCCGCTTTTGTCCGAGAAAACCGTGCGGCGTCTGCTCCAGGTGCACGAGGAAAAGAAAGCGACTGTGACGCTTCTGACAGCGGTCGTGGAGGATGCTTCCGGCTATGGTCGGGTCATTCGCGTCGGATCCAATGGCGGAGAGTCGGATGGTGTCGTCTGCAAAATCGTGGAGGACAAGGATGCGTCTTCAATCGAACGGCACGTTCGAGAAATCAATGTGGGCACCTACGTGGTGGAGGGCGGATTTCTTTTTCCTGCGCTAGAACGATTGGATCCGAGAAACGCGCAGGGTGAGTACTACCTCACCGACATCGTCCGTATGGCGTTCGATCAGACTCTCCCCGTCGCGGCTTGCCGGCTTTCTCAGGTGGATGAGGGGCTGGGGGTGAACACGAGAACCCAGCTTGCCCAGGCGGAACGCGTCATCCGGCAACGGATCAGGGATCGATGGTTAGACGAGGGAGTCACCATGCGCGATCCTGCGTCAACGTGGATCGATGCGGGGGTGACGATCGGCCGCGATACGATTTTGTATCCCGACATCACGCTGGAAGGGACCACGGCGGTCGGGGAGGACACGGTCATTCATTCCGGCGTCAGGATCACGGATTGCACGATCGGTAACCGGGTGAGGGTGTTGGATCATTGCGTGCTCGACAATTCGTCGGTGGAGGATGAAGCCGTGGTGGGGCCGTTTGCTCACTTAAGGCCGGGCGTGGTGCTGAGAAAACAAGCGAAGGTGGGAAACTTCGTCGAGATGAAAAAAGCCGAACTCGGCGAGGGTGCGAAAGCGAATCACTTGAGCTACCTGGGCGACGCGCGTCTCGGCAAAGGGGTCAATGTCGGCGCCGGCACGATCACGTGCAATTACGATGGATGGAACAAGTATCAGACCGTGATTGGTGACGGGGTGTTTCTGGGAAGCGATACACAATTGATCGCGCCGGTCACGATCGGCCGGGGGGCGATCATCGCCGCAGGATCGACGATTACGGAAGACGTGCCGGCTGACGCGTTGGCCATTACGCGTGTGACACAGGTCAATCGTCCTGGGTGGGCGGCACGCCGTCGCGCGCTGCAGGCGGACGCCAAGCAGCAGTCAAAATCCCGCACCGCAAAGACCGGGACGGTGTCCAAGGCCGCAAGCCAACAACGCAAGACGCGGAGGTAAAAACGACTTATGTGTGGGATTGTCGGATATGTCGGCGATGAGGAAGCCGTGCCGATTCTGCTGGACGGTCTGCGGAAGCTGGAGTATCGAGGCTATGATTCGGCAGGCGTCGCCGTTCATCAGGGACAAAAGATCGAGATCAGGCGGAGCGTCGGGAAATTAGTTAATCTTCAGAAATCGCTCGCGCAAAAGAATCTCACCGGCACCTGCGGCATCGGCCATACGCGCTGGGCGACTCACGGGAAGCCTTCCGAGCAAAATGCCCATCCACATCGTTCCGAAAGCTGCGTGCTCGTGCACAACGGGATTATCGAAAACTATGTCGCCCTGAAGCAGCAATTACAGAACGCGGGATATAAATTCGAGTCGGAAACCGATACGGAAGTGGTGGCTCATCTCATCGACAAGCACATGAGAAAAGGATCGCATCTCGCGGATGCCGTCCGCGCAGCGGCCAAAGAGATTCAGGGGAGCTACGCGATTACCGTCATCTCGGAGCGGGAACCGGGCACTCTGGTAGCGGCCCGCTCCGGCTGTCCGCTCGTCATCGGGCAGGCGGATGGCTCGTCTTTCGTGGGGTCGGACGTGATGGCGATGCTTGCCCATACGCGGGACGTCACGTTTCTGGAGGAGGGCGACGTGGCGGTCGTGACCGCGCGGGATGTCGTAATCACCGATTTGGGAGGGCGCGCGGTCGGTCGGAAGCAAACAACGGTGACCTGGGATGCGACGGCCGCGGAAAAAAGCGGGTACCCGCATTACATGCTGAAAGAAATTCATGAGCAGCCGCAGACGGTGCTCGATACGATGCGCGGCCGCTATTCTTACGAAACCGGTGAAGCCGATCTTCCCGATATCGGCCTTACGCCAAAGCAGTTTGCGCAAGTGGGCCGGATCTGGATCGTGGCCTGCGGCACCAGTTGGCATGCGGGGTTGGTCGGGAAATATCTCCTTGAAGAAATGGTCCGCACGCCGGTGCAGGTCGACATCGGTTCCGAATTTCGATATCGCGACCCGCTTATCGAAAAAGACGATCTGTTTATCACGATCTCCCAGTCCGGCGAGACGGCCGACACGCTGGCGGCGGCGCGCGAAGCGAGAGAGAAGGGCGCGCGCGTCGTGTCGGTGGTCAACGTGGTGGGCAGCACGCTGGCTCGTGAATCCGATGGAGTGTTGTATACGCATTGCGGCCCGGAGATCGGCGTCGCCTCGACGAAAGCCTTTACGGGTCAGTTGGCCGCACTGTATCTGCTCGCGCTCCATTTGGGTCGCGTGCGGGGAACCCTCTCCGCCGTGGACGGCAAGGCCTGGCTGGATCGGTTGGTGACGTTGCCGGCGCTCGTGAAACAGGTGCTCGGCCGCGAGGCGGAAATCCTCGCGATTGCGAAGCGGTATCACAAGAAGAGAAATTTTCTTTATTTGGGGCGGGGCATCAACTATCCGGTCGCTCTCGAGGGTGCCTTGAAACTCAAAGAAATCTCGTATATCCATGCGGAAGGCTATGCGGCCGGAGAAATGAAGCATGGCCCGATTGCCTTGATCGATCGAGATATGCCCGTCGTCGTCATTGCGCCGCGCGATCGTCTCTATGAAAAGACGGTGAGCAATCTGATGGAAGTCAAAGCCCGGCATGCCCCCGTGATTGCGCTGGTCGCCGAAGGGGAGCGGGAGTTGGGAAAGACCGCCGACGCCGTGTTCACCGTGCCTGACGTGCATCCGCTGCTCTCGCCGATTCTCTTTACGATTCCCTTGCAGCTTCTGGCCTACCACATTGCAGTTTTGCGGGGTGCCGATGTCGACCAGCCGCGCAATTTGGCCAAGAGCGTGACAGTGGAGTGATCATTGCGCGGAAATCATGAGCGGGGCGGCGTTTCTTGGTTTGGCGGAATAGGAAAGGGGCATGGCCATTATGCATCTTACGTCGGAAGAGATCGACCGCATCGCCGGACTCGCGCGGCTTGAACTAACGGCCGCGGAAAAGAAAGCGTTCGGAAAGCAGCTCGATCAGGTTTTAGGGTATGTGCAAAAGCTGAAGGGCTTCCACACGAATGGAGTAGCGGCGACGGCGACGGTGATGAAACAGGCGAACCTCTTTCGAGCCGATGAAGCGCGTCCGTCGCTGTCCGCCGAGGACGCACTGGCCAATGCGCCGGAGGTTCAAGAGCAGTATTTCTCTGTGCCCCGCATCATTCAAGAGTCCTGAGATGCCGGACTTTAGTATTCCCGTGCCGGTATGAAGCCAAAGGAAACGATGTATGAGGGATAAGTAATGTTTCGACAGATGTTGCGTTCAAAGATCCATCGCACGACCGTTACAGAGACTTGTCTTGAGTATGAGGGCAGCCTCACCGTGGACGAAGAACTTCTCGAAGCCGCCGGTATTCTGCCGTACGAAGCCGTCGTGTGCTCGAATTTGAATAACGGCGAGCGGTTCATGACGTATGCCATGAAAGGTAAGCGTGGCAGCGGAGAAATCGTGCTCAACGGCCCCACCGCGCGCAAAGGCGCCGTAGGGGATCAAATCATTATTTTTTGCTATGAATATTACAGTGACGAAGAAATCAAGCGGCATGCGCCGAAAATCATCCAGGTGGATGCCAAGAACCACATCATCAACAAGACGACTCCACGCTGATGTCTCTTCATAAACTCACCTTGGCTGAGCTGCAACGAAAGTTTACCGCGGGAGAAATCGGCGCCGCCGACATTGCACGCGCCTACAGCTTGCGCATCAATCAAGTCGAACCGAAGGTCCAGGCCTATCTCACCCGATGCAAGGAGGCGGCTGTCGCGCATGCCGAGGCGTTGGACCACCGACTCAAAGGGTGGCGTAAGACGCTTCCGATGATGGGGATGCCGCTCGCCGTGAAAGACAACATCTGCACGCAAGGAGTGCGGACGACATGTGGGTCGCGGATGCTCGAGCACTTCATTCCTCCCTATGACGCGACCGTGATTACGAAGCTCCGGGAACAAGGCTACATGCTTCTCGGGAAGACGAACCTCGATGAGTTTGCCATGGGGTCCTCGACGGAAAATTCCGCATTCGGACCCACTCGAAATCCATGGAACGTTCAATCCGTGCCCGGCGGCTCAAGCGGCGGATCCGCCGCCGCCGTCGCCGCGGATGAATGCGTGGCCGCCCTTGGGTCTGATACAGGTGGGTCCATCAGGCAGCCCGCCTCTTTTTGCGGAGTCGTCGGGCTCAAGCCGACTTATGGGCGCGTATCGCGCTATGGTCTGGTGGCCTTCGCCTCTTCTTTGGACCAAATCGGACCGATTACGAAGGACGTCACCGATGCCGCAATCCTCTTGGGGGTTATCGCAGGTCATGACCCTCGTGATTCGACGTCCGCCAACGTGCCGGTGCCGGATTATTTGAAGGCGTTAAGGAAAAAGGATGTCAAGAAGTTACGGCTTGGCGTTCCGTTGGAGTATTTCGCCGAAGGATTGGATGGAGACGTGGAACAGGCGGTGCGTGCCGGAATCGAGGAACTCCGAGATTTGGGCGCTGAAGTCAAAGAAATAAAATTGCCGACAACGGATGCGGCGGTCGCGACTTATTATGTGATCGCCACGGCGGAAGCCAGTTCGAACCTGGCCCGGTATGACGGAGTCAAATATGGTCTCCGAGCCAAGGACACGAAAGATCTGCTCGACCTGTATAGGAAGACGCGGGAAGAAGGGTTCGGCTCAGAGGTGAAGAGGCGGATTATGCTCGGAACCTACGTCTTGAGCGCCGGGTACTACGACGCTTACTACGGAAAGGCGCAGGCCGTCCGGACCTTGATCAAAGAAGATTTTAACGCCGCCTTCGAGGAGGTCGATTTTATCGTCACGCCCGTCGCTCCGACACCCGCCTTCAAATTCGGGGAGAAGTGCGACGATCCCCTTCAGATGTATCTGTCGGATATCTTCACCATCTCCGTGAATCTGTCTGGTCTTCCGGCGATCGCGGTTCCCTGTGGATTTTCACGAGGCGGGCTTCCGATCGGGATGCAATTGATCGGGCGGCCATTCGATGAGGCTACAATTCTCCGCGCCGGGTATGCCTACGAGCAGGCCACATCATGGCATGTGAAGAGGCCGGTTGTCCGGTAAGGGGCCGATCGCGGGCACCGAGAGCGGTGCGCAGCTTTCCCGTATGAGGAGGTGCGGATTATGGTCGTAGAGATCGCGGCTATTCTCGTTGCGGTTGCGTTCGCGGTGCTGGTCGGGTATCTCGTGCCGCTCCTTATTCAAGTGCGAAGAACGGTCGCTGAATCTGAGCAGTTATTGGAGCGGATGAATCATGAACTGCCCGCGTTGATCAGCGAGCTTCGCTCGATGAGTCAGAATTTAAACGATCTGACGGATCAGACTCGTCAGGGAGTGGAGCATGCCGCCGTACTCCTGCATGCCGCAGGGCAGGTGGGGGAATCGGTCCAGCAAGTCCATAGTCTTGTCAGGGGATCCGGAGGCTCTTTGCTGGCCAACATGGCGAGCATGGTGGCGGGGTTTCGAGCCGCGAAGGAAGTGGTGAAAGAACGGTTGAAGGAAGGAGGAAAATATAATGGCGGGTGATCGAGATTCATCGTCGGCTGCAGTCCTACTGGGTTTCTTGAGCGGAGCGGCGCTCGGCGCCGTGGCGGCGTTGTTGCTTGCACCCCGCGCGGGCCATGAATCACGCGATATGTTGAGAGGATACGCCAGACGAGCCGAGGATGCCTTGCGCGATCTGGTCGGCGAAGCCGGACACACGTTGGAAGAAGCCGTGGAACACGGGCGCGACTATATCGAGTCTAAAAAATCCGTGTTGCGCGAGGCATACGATGCCGGTCGAGAAGCCATGCGCCGTGAACGTGAACGGTCGAAAACCGAGCAGGGATAATATGGCCTATGAAGTCGTCATTGGCGTAGAAGCCCACGCGCAATTGCGCACGCAATCCAAAATGTTCTGCTGTTGCGGAACAACGTTCGGGTTGCCTGCCAACTCGCAGACCTGTCCTGTCTGTTTGGGCTTGCCGGGTGCGCTTCCCGTGATTAATGGAAAGGCGGTGGAAATGGCGATACGGACAGGTCTCGCCTTGCACTGTGCGATTGGGACCAACAACCGATTTGCCAGAAAGAATTATTTCTATCCGGATTTGCCGAAAGGGTATCAAATTTCCCAATATGAAGCTCCCATTTGTGAGCAGGGTTGGGTCGAGATCGCGGTAGGCGCGGAGCGAAAGCGGGTTCGCATCCGCCGGGCGCATTTGGAAGAGGATGCCGGGAAGAATATCCACGAAGGCGGTTTGGGCGGAAGCCGTGTGGATTTCAACCGTGCGGGCACGCCGCTTTTGGAAATTGTTACCGAACCGGACATGCGTTCCCCCGATGAGGTGGTGGCATATTTGAAAACGCTGCGCGAGACGCTCGTGTATCTGGATGTATGCGACGGCAACATGGAGGAAGGGAGCCTTCGATGCGAGCCGAATCTATCGCTGAGACCGGCCGGCCAAGAGATGTTCGGGACCAAGGTCGAATTGAAGAACATCAATTCGTTCAAGTTCGTCAAGGAAGCGCTTGAATACGAGATCAAGAGACAGACGAAAGTCCTGACCGAAGGCGGCACGGTTCATCAGGAGACCAGACTCTGGAACATCGAACGGGGGGAGACGGCGGTCATGCGCAGCAAGGAAGAGGCGCATGATTATCGCTATTTCCCGGATCCGGATTTGCTTCCCTTGTCGATTTCTTCCGATTGGGTCGAGGAATTACGGGCCACCTTGCCGGAGTTGGCGGGAGACAAGCAGCAACGATTCATGTCCCAATATGGATTGCCGGAATACGATGCGCACGTCGTAACCTCCTCCAAGGAACTTTCCGCCTATTTTGAGCAATGCCTGGCGCTGTTCAATCAGCCCAAGACGGTGAGCAATTGGGTCATGGGCGAATTGCTGCGGGAACTGAATAATTCCGGGACAGAGGTACAGCGGTCTCCCGTCACCCCTCGGCGCTTGGTCGATCTTTTGATGCTGGTGGACAGCGAATCCATCAGCTTGAAAACCGCGCGCGAGATCTTTCCGGAGATCTATCGTAGCGGCAAGTCGCCGGACGAGGTGGTTCGTGAAAAGGGATTGACCCAAGTGTCCGATGAAGCGGCGCTTGAGTCGATCATTGATGACGTCCTCGGCAAGAATGGAACGCAGGTTGAGCAGTATAAGGCCGGGAAAGAACAAGTCTTGGGGTTTTTTGTCGGTCAGGTTATGAAAGCGTCGGGCGGTAAGGCTAATCCAGGCAAGGTGAATGATCTCCTGAAAAAGAAACTGATCGCCGGCTCGTAGATCTTTGTTACTGGAGACGACGACGTCCGCATTTCTGTCCTATCCTTCAACGCGGGAGTACATGATGAGCGCGATTCGAGACATTCGGGCACGGCAAATATTGGATTCGAGGGGGAATCCTACCGTGGAAGTGGAGGTCAAGCTGGAGAGCGGTGCGCAAGGACGGGCCTCGGTTCCATCCGGCGCCTCTACAGGCGAGAAGGAAGCGATTGAACTGCGAGACGGAGACAAGAAGCGGTGGATGGGCAAAAGCGTATCGAAGGCTGTTTCCAATGTGACGAGAATGATTGCTCCGAAACTCCTTGGGATGGAAGCCTTCGAGCAATGGGCAGTTGACCGGACTATGATTGACTTGGACGGAACCAACACAAAAGGCAAGCTAGGCGCCAACGCCATACTTGGCGTGTCATTGGCCGTCGCGAAAGCCGCCGCTGCTGAAAGCGGACAACCGCTGTATCGGTACATCGGCGGGGTCAATGCCCGAGTGTTGCCGGTGCCGTTGATGAATATCATCAACGGGGGCGCGCATGCCGACAATCGTTTGGATCTGCAGGAGTTCATGATCATGCCGGTCGGCGCCGCTCGGTTCAGCGAGGCGTTGCGGATGGCCACAGAGGTATTTCATGTGCTCAAGTCGTTGCTGAAGAAGAAAGGCCTGAATACGGCTGTCGGTGATGAGGGCGGGTTTGCGCCGGATTTGCAATCCAACGAAGAGGCTCTCACGCTGATTATGCAGGCTATTGAAGCGGCAGGCTATCGCCCGGGACAAGATATCGCGTTGGCGCTCGATTGTGCGGCCAGTGAACTCTATGAAAAGGGCC
This sequence comes from Nitrospiraceae bacterium, assembly GCA_035698625.1. Classification (GTDB taxonomy): domain Bacteria; phylum Nitrospirota; class Nitrospiria; order Nitrospirales; family Nitrospiraceae; genus DASSBQ01. The sequence continues at coordinate 6,461 of DASSBQ010000282.1, read as the reverse complement.
AGTATGTCTTGGAAGCGGAAAGAAATCCCCGCCGTTCGTCTGAAGAAATGGTGAATTATTACGCAAAATGGCTCGACCGATACCCCATTCTTTCAATTGAGGATGGACTCAGCGAGTTGGATTGGAAAGGCTGGCAGCTGTTGACTCAGAAACTGGGGAAACGGGTGCAGTTGGTCGGTGATGACATTTTTGTGACCAATGTCGAGATTTTTACCAGAGGAATTCAAGAAGGCATTGGGAATTCTATTTTGATTAAGCTCAATCAAATCGGCACACTGAGTGAGACATTGCAGGCGATAGAACTGGCCAAGCGTTCGGGGTATACCGCGATTGTATCGCACCGATCCGGGGAAACCGAGGATACGACCATTGCGGATGTGGCGGTTGCCTTGAATACCGGCTTGATCAAAACCGGGTCATTATCGCGAACGGATCGGGTGGCCAAATACAATCAACTGTTGCGGATCGAGGAGGAGTTAGGCGCGTCGGCTCTGTATCCGGGGAGACGTGCGGTCCGCTGAAAGACATTGATGATCAAGCCAAACCGTGGCCGAGATTGGTTGAATTGGCAGCGAAAGGTTTTGGCCGCTGCGAAATGGGCCGGGGTGGGCGCATTGCTGCTGATGGCCGGTTCTCTCATATTTGGTGAAATGGGGATGCCCCGATATCTCGGCATGCGGGATCATGCGCAACAGCTCGAGCGAGAGCTTGCGCAGTTGCAACGTTTGAATGGGGAACTGCGCATGGACATCGATCGGGTGCAATACGATCCGATTCGAATTGAGGAACTCGCCCGCGAGCGTCTGGGATATGTGCGCAAAGGTGAAACCGTATACCAGTTGGCTCCGATCCGGGAGCCGGATCCTCCCCCCAAGTGAGGTCCGCATGAAGTTCGGATCCGTCGCTATTATCGGGCGATCCAATGTGGGAAAATCGACGCTGTTGAATCGGTTGCTCGATGAAAAAATTGCGATTGTCTCCGATAAGCCGCAGACGACGCGAACACGGATCTTGGGAGTAGCACATCGCGTTGACGCGCAAATTGCGTTTGTCGACACACCCGGTCTGCACGAACCCCACCATCTATTGAACCGCCGGATGGTCAGAACGGCGCTCGATGTCTTCGATGATGCCGACATATTCTATGTCCTGGTAGAGGCGACCGGACAGCCGGGGCCCGGGGATCGTGCGGTGGTGAATCATATTCGACAAGCCGTCACGCGTCAACCGCGGCCTGTCATACTCGTAGTCAACAAAGTCGATCTGGTGAACAAGTCGCGGCTTTTGCCGTTAATTGAGAACTATGTTCGATTGTTTCCATGGACCGAAGTCGTTCCGGTTTCGGCCCGGAACGGCGACAATGTGGAGCGATTGGTGGCCCTCACCGTCGCGCTTCTTCCCGAAGGATCCGCCGTCTACAACGAGGATATGGTGACCGATCAATCGATGCGGGTACTGGCTGCCGAGCTTATCCGTGAAAAACTCCTCGATCAGACGTATGAGGAAGTTCCGCATTCCGTTGCGGTTGAAATCGAACAATTCCAGGAAACGAAGAAATTAGCCCGCATCGGCGCTGCGATTCTCGTCGAGAAAGAGTCACAAAAAGCGATTGTCATCGGAAAGCAGGGAGAACGTCTGAAAAAGATCGGCATCGCTGCTCGTCACGATATGGAACGCCTGTTTGGCGTCAAAATCTTTTTGGAGATGTGGGTAAAAGTGCGGGAGGCATGGCGGGAAGATGAGCAGGTGTTGTCGGAATTAGGTTATTAGTGCGCGGGGTAATGATGCAATTGGGCGATCGGCCGCGGCAAGCTGAAAAAGAGCTTCTCAAGGAGGCACTCCGCGACCAAGCGGAGCGCGGTCATGCGAAATCGGACATCCGGTTGGTGTCCATTCAGCGTCTGCTGCGGCGCGGCGCCATTACCAATCTGGCTAAGATGCTGGCGCGCATGCACCCGGCCGATATCGCGACCGTGATTGATCATCTATCTTCAGCCAAAGAACAGCGCGAAATCTTTGAGCTTGTCCGCGGAGAAGCCAAACGCGGACAGGTTTTGAGCGAATTGGACGGAGACAGCATTGTGCTCGTATTGTCCGATTTGCTTCCCTCTGATGTCGCCTGGCTGCTCAAAGACTTGGGGGCCGACGATATCGCCTATATTTTGAGCGTGCTTCCCACGGACCGGGCAAAAGAAATTCTCTCGCTGATGCGGGCTGAGGACTCGACGGAAATCGCCGATCTGCTGAAGTATCCGAAAGGCACAGCCGGCGGTATCATGACGACCGAGTTTTTCTCCATGTCGGAGGACTCCACCGCGCAGGAAGCGATTCGCCGTCTTCAGCAGGCGACTGACGCGGAAATGGTCTTCTATATTTATGTGACGGACAAAGATGATCGGCTCGTCGGCGTCTTGTCGTTGCGCCAGCTTTTGACCGTTCCTCCCGCCACACCGCTGAAAAATATCATGACGCGTGATCTCATCAGTGTCGCCGTCGACATGGACCAGGAAGAAGTCTCGCGCCAAGTCGCCAGTTACAATTTACTTGCAATTCCGGTTGTCGAGAAGGATGGGAAACTTGTCGGTATTATCACGGTCGACGATGTGGTCGATGTCATTCGTGAGGAAGCGACCGAGGATATGCTGAAAATGGCCGGCGCGATCGAGGAAGAAGCGGTTTCGAGATCTTCCAGTATTGCGGCTGCTCGGGTCCGTCTTCCCTGGTTGTTTACCAATCTCATCGGCAGCCTGTTGTCGGGCGTCATTCTCTGGGTGTTTCGATACACGATTCAGGAAGTCGTTGCCATTGTGAGTTTCATTCCGGTTATTGCCGCAATGGGAGGGAATGTGGGATTGCAGTCATCCACATTGATCATTCGCGGTCTCGCAACCGGCCTCGTGGAGATGACCGATGTGTGGAAGATCTTCTTCCGCGAGATCAAGATCGCCTTTATGATGGGTATCGCTTGCAGTTTGCTTCTCACGGCCGTGGGATGGTTATGGCATCAAGTATTTCTTGGGATGGTGGTCGGCATCTCGTTGATCACCGCGTTTCTTGTTTCGACGAGCATGGCAACCATTATGCCCATTGTGTTGAAACGGATGGGGGTAGATCCCGCCGTCGCTGCGGGACCGTTCGTGACGACGGCCAATGATATTACCGGTATCGCAATCTATCTGACGCTGGCGACGGTGTTCTTGGAATATCTGCGATGAATGAAACAATACATGGTGCAAGAGGGAAGGAAGGACAAGAAGTCGGTGGCTGATCGATGTAGAAGGTCGACATGCCCCTGCTAAAGACAGCGGCTATCGTTCTCCACAGCCGAAAATGGGGAGAAGCAGACCGCATCATTACCTGTTACACCAGGCGCTTCGGAAAGATAAGAGCCATCGCTCGCGGTGCTCGAAGACTGAAGAGTCGCTTAGGCGGATCGCTTGAACCTTTTGTGTTGTGTGAGTTGGATCTGTTTGAGAAGCCAGGAGATTCATTGTACAGGGTGTCGCAGGTTGCCATGCAGGAGCCTTTTTCAAGGTTTCGTGGAGATTTGACATTAATGACCGCTGCGGCGCGGATGGTCAATTTGGTTGCAGCAATTGCTGCCGAAGGAGATGCAGATTCCCGCATGTTCGAGGCGCTCGAACAAGGATTGCGGCATCTTCTTGCCAGCTCCGACCCCCGGTTAACTGTGTTATTATTTCAAATCCGCATGCTCGGACTGACCGGTTTCAAACCACAGACTGAATACTGCGCTTCATGCGGACGGCGTCGCCCTGAAACGATTCCACAATTCTCTCCAATCGCCGGCGGATTAATATGTATGGTCTGTGCCAGTCACCACCCGGTGGGGTGTGTCGCACTTTCCCAAGGAAGCGTCGCCTTCTTGCAGCAGGCACTGCGTTTAACTCCCGGCCTTCTCTCCAGACTGAAGGCCGGAGATCAAGTGCGGTCTGAAGTGGAAACAGCGCTCGAGAAATATATAACCGCCGTGGCTGGAAGGCGGCTTCCAGCGGTTGATTTCATAGCGACCTAATAAAGTTCGGCTTTTGTTAACGACTCCCGGTCGGCAGAGCAAGAGTTACAAGCGTATAGAGGCAGCCCGATAATGAACGCCATAACACTTGAGCCAACTGACATGGAATGGGTAGAGAAAGGTGTACTTGGAGTGACATGGAATGATGGGCATAAGAGCGTTTATCCCGTCAGATTTTTGCGACAACATTGTCCGTGCGCTGCGTGTACAGATGAATGGACCGGAGAGTTGCGCTTAAAGCCTGAGGACGTACCAATAGTCATCATGTTGCAGGACGTGGATCCCGTAGGCCGCTACGGCTTGCAGTTCAAATGGAGCGATGGCCATGATACCGGAATCTATTCTTACTCCTTCCTGCGACGCCTCTGTCAATGCGATATATGTCAGCCTGTAAAAGCGCAAGAACCCAAGTCCAGGCGGCTTTTGTGATTGCCAGCAATACATTATGCGCCTTGTATGCAGTACTAAACGACCAGGTTAGTCGATTCCGTGGCCTGATCAGGTTTTCCCCACTACTTTGTCCGCTGCTCATAGTCACGTTCACGGCTTGTGCGAATTTGCCTTCGCTCGACACGCAGAAGCAGATGATAGAGCGCGGTGATCTTCAAGTTCACCGTCTTACGCCCCGTGCCTTCGTCGAAATTTGGGGAGATCCGACATACATTCATCACGAGTTTACTCAATTTTTTGCAATGAACGACGGAAGTTTGATCCCTCAATCCAGACTGGCGCTCGGCGAGATGCCAAAAGGTTGGGAAACGGGCTTAGAAGCGGGAGATTCTCTCTTCTTGGCTTATGCCGATCGCGGCTGGTACTTAGTATTTTATGACGACCGTCTTGTGTATCGTGAGACGATGGCTGCATCAAAAATTCACACAGTCGGCAAAAAATGGAAATATGAGGAACAGTTTAAGACGCGGCTTGAGCCACCCTCGGCCTCCTACCGTTGATTCATCCATCTTCGCATGCCGATACAGTCTCCTGACCAACCGCTCAAAATTCTAATCGTATCATCTGAGGCCGTGCCATTCGCCAAGACCGGTGGCCTTGCAGATGTCGTTGGAGCGCTTTCCCTGGAGTTTGCGAAACTCGGCCATGAAGTCTATTTGATCATTCCACGATATCCTTTTGCGAACTTGAGTGAATACGCCTCAGAAGAATTTGATCGATTCTCTGTTCCCACCCCGATGGGGCCGATTGAGACGGTGGTGGAACGTGTCACACGGCCGGTTAACCGACAAGTAGCCGGGAGTCTTACAGTCTTAACGATTCGGTGCGAGCGCTTTTTTGATAGGGATGGCCTCTATCAGGAAAAGGGGCAGGACTATCCGGATAATCTGGAACGGTTCAGCTACTTTTGCCGTGCCGCCATGGAATTGCTGCAAGTTCTGGCAAGCCGAAACAAGTGGAAGCCGGCCGTGATGCATCTGCATGACTGGCAGACAGCCTTGTGTGCGGTTTATTTAAAGACATTGTATTCCTCGCACATGGACCTTGCAGATGTCCGCTGTGTGTTAACCATGCATAATATCGGGTACCAGGGGCTGTTTCCGGGGACAGAATATTGGAAGATCGGGTTGCCTTCCGTACTATTTTCGATGTCATCACTAGAATATTACGGTTCGATTAATTTGCTTAAAGGCGGTATTGTTTTTGCCGATTTTCTGACGACCGTTAGTCCGACTTACAGTGCCGAAATCCAAAATGGCGAATGCGGGTTTGGCTTAGAAGGTGTCTTATCTGAACGAAGGGCATTTCTCTCCGGAATTGTCAATGGGATTGATACTGAAATATGGAATCCCAGGACTGATCCCTTTCTGGAAAGTCACTACTCCGCGGCGAACCTGCAAGGCAAGAAACAGTGCAAGCTGCAATTGCAGCAAGAGATGAGACTTGAGCAAACGAATGCTTTTTTGATCGGTGTGATAGCTCGTCTGACCAGTCAGAAGGGTTTGGACTTGGTGCTCCAGATAGAGTCAGAACTTATGGAGATGGATATTCAGTTGATCGTGTTGGGGACAGGTGAACTCACGTATATCGAGCGTTTCAGGACGTTGTCAAAACAATACCCTAAGCGAGTAGCGTTCCGCGATGTCTTTGACGAACCATTGGCGCATCGCATAGAAGCAGGTGCTGATCTTCTTCTTATGCCATCTCGCTATGAGCCGTGCGGGCTCAGCCAATTGTATAGTCTTCGCTATGGAACAGTTCCACTTGTTCGTAAGACCGGCGGGCTTGCTGATACGGTTGTGCCCTGCACCCCGCGTAATTTAAAGGAGAGAAGAGCGACGGGCTTTATGTTTACGGAACCATCTCCTGATGCGCTCTTATCGGTTTTGATGCTGGCTACTGCGATGTACCACAAGCGGTCGATTTGGCTTACAATAATGAGATCAGGGATGAAGGTGGACAATTCATGGAATCGGTC
>DASSBQ010000281.1:0-5023 GCA_035698625.1 Nitrospiraceae bacterium | reverse complement strand
GTCGGGCCCGGCAGCCCGACTTTTCCGCCGGACATTTCCGCAAACATCTTGGCGAAGATTGGGATGACCCATACCATCAACACGGCGATCACGACGACCGCCACTCCCATAATGGCGATCGGATACACCATGGCCGATTTGATCTGACCTTTCAGCTTCATAGCCTTTTCAATATGCTTGGCCAGCCGGGTCAGAATTGTATCCAGCAACCCGCCTACTTCACCGGCATGAATCATATTGACGTAGAGATCATCGAACACTCTCGGATGCTTTTTGAGGGCGTCGGAAAATGTCGAACCGCTTTCGACATGGTTTTTTACATCGGCCACCGTCTCCCTGAGCACCTTGTTCTCGGACTGGGTGGCCAGAATATCAAGACATTGAATCAGCGGAAGGCCGGCGTTGATCATCGTGCCGAATTGCCGCGTGAAGACGACCAGATCTTTATCCGTGAGACCGCTGCCGAAACTGAGATTGAACTTGCCGGCTTTGCCGGCTCGTTCTTCGAGGCTGGTGACGACGACCTGCTGCTTACGGAGTTGATCGACCGCTTCGTCGCGGCTCTTGGCGCTGAGCTCGCCCTTCTTGACGGTTCCCTGACGGGTTCTTCCGACGTACGCGAATGTACTCATAAGAGCGGCTCCAGAGCGGCATCCATGCGCAATCTCGTCCCATTACGGAGCATGAGCGAAGTCTATAAGACGACCCCGGGTCTGTCAAACGAATGCGCCAAATGTGTGATGCCGGAAATCGATGGGATGTTGCGGCTAAGCCCCGCTCGCCGTAACGTGTGCGTACCCGCGGTAGAGATAATGAAGCCCGGAAGAGAGCGTCACGATCGCCATTACATAGAGAAGGGGTTGGATCATCGACAAATCGATCTGGCGAGAGGCGAAGAAGACCGTCAGGACCAGCGTGGCCAACTGGATCAGAGTGGTGCTCTTCCCCAAGATCGTCGGGGAGATATCGACGTGGGCCTCGGTGTATTGCGCCACCACGGTACCCAGCATCAGAATCAAATCACGACTCACCACGAGGATCGTGACCCATAACGGAATCAAATGCATGAAGGAAAGGGTAATGAATCCGGTCGTCAGAAGCAGTTTGTCCGCCAACGGATCCAACACCGCCCCCAACTGCGTCCGCTGATTCGCGACCCGCGCGATGGTGCCGTCCAAGCCGTCGGTCACACCGGCCACGAACAGCACCAGCAATGCGTAGTCATATTGCTCATAGACCAGAAAGCCGACATAAACAGGAATCAGAAGGATGCGAAGGATCGTCAGGCTGTTGGGAACGTTCATGTACATGAAATGCGTGGAAACCGCCCCTGCAGACATGTCCGGCCTAGACTGAATTTGGCATCATAGAAAGCGAACCGTACCTTGTCAACGATGGTTGCACTCCTTCTTTCGGCCCCTTATAATCCGCATCGGATTAAGGTACAGATCCGGACCACGCGCACGGAGGTATGTATGAGTTCGCTCCCTCTGCTCTTTAAGAAAGAGGGCTTGGTCGAGCGTCATCAGGTCGAAGGTGTCGACCCGAGCGATCGCTATTTTAACCGTGCAATCCTCGTCAACCGGACACCGGGAGGCTATTCCGCCAAAGTCACCTACGAGGCGTTGGCCGTAGAAGGCAAATCCTATTCAACGGTGAGCGCGGCAGTGAAGGACGTGATCGAGCAACTTCAACACTTTGGATTTCATAAACTGCGCAGCCGGGCCAATTTCAAGGGCGCCCGCTATCTTGCGGAAAAAGAAACCTGGGTCGAATACCCGGATCATCCCTGACTCTACTCATTCCCGACTTCGAACAATTGTTCGATACACCACATCGTGAATATGCGGCCGGAACTGTCGAATACGTTCGTTCCGCCTGGTGGGATGGACACGATTCGACAACAACACCACTTCCAACCGGCAGGACGGATCGATCCACAGCGATGTGCCGGTGTATCCAAGGTGGCCAAACGAGGAATCCGAAAAGCAAGCACCCGATGATGACGGCGCTGAAGGCGTGTCCCAACCGAGAGCCCAACTGGAATCAGGGATGGCGCGTTGTCGCGTAGCAAACCGCCGAACCAGTTTGGCATCCAAGATGGACGGTTCCCCCAGGTATGCCGCCAGCCAAGCGGACGAGAGAGCAAGCACCCCGCGAGCCGTGCCGAACAAGCCGGCATGCCCCGCGATTCCACCCAGCGCATAGGCATTCTCGTCATGGACCTCCCCGCGTAACAGTCGCCCGCGCCAGGGATCATTCTCCGTCGCCGCAATCTGATATTCTTCGCCAAATGGACCATCGCGATCCACTGTCCCATTGGGCAGGTACGCGACAGACCTCGCACCCATGGGCCTGAACAATTCGCGTTCGCAAAAATCGGCCAAAGACTCTTTCGTAAGACGTTCGATGATGAAGCCCAGCAACATGAAACCGAGATCGCTGTACAGGCTCCGCGTCCCCACCGGATAGAGAAGGGCCTCATCCCGAATGTAGGCGATCATGGCAGCCTGCGCCCGTTCTCGATTGAGAGGTCCGCCCTGCAGAACGCCGTCCGCGCCAACACGCTCGAAAAACGGCCGCCAACCCGGCAGACCGGAACTGTGAGTCAAAAGATGGAAAAGAGTAACGGCCCCAACAGGTATGCCGTCGAAGGCACCGATCCATTGATCAAGCCGCGACTCGAGCGTGAGTCGGCCATGCTGTGCCAGGAACAACACGGCCGTGGCGGTAGCGAGCGGTTTCGTGAGAGAGGCGAGATCGTACAGAGCCCGCACCGTTGCCGGTCCGGCGGAAGGCTCGTAAGACAGACGCCCAACGGCCTGCTCGTAGATGAGAACGCCCCGGTATCGCACCGCCAGGACCGCACCGGGAAAGGTGCCGTCGTCGACCCCCGCCTGCAGCGCCGAGCCAATGCCGTCTATGCCGGCCATACGAGTCCGTCGGCAGCGCGATCATGCGCAGACCCGCTCATCTTCGGCTCGTGGAGTTCGTTATCGACTTCCGCTGGATTCACCGGCAAGTTTCTCGTCCGCCGATGCAGAGTCAGTCTGAAACGCTTCCGTTTCTTCGACTTCCAACATGCGCTCAAAAGAACGGAGGGTGGCTCGGAACCGCTCGACCATGAGCAGCCGTTGCTTCTGAAGATCCGCCACATCACGTTGTACATCGGTGAGTTCCACACGCGCCTGACGGATGACTTCGCTGGCCTTTAACTCCGCTTCCTTAATGATCAGGTCCGCCTCTCGCTGCGCGGACCGCTTGACGTCCTCCGCCAAGGATTGGGCGGATACCAGCGTATTCGACAGTGTCGATTCGGTCCGCTTCAATTCGGTGAGATGCTGTTCCGTCGCGACCAATTTTTCGCGGAGCTGGGCGTTGTCCCGGTTCAGTCCCTCCACCGTGAGGGCCAGTTCTTCGAGGAATCGATTCACCTCGTCCTTATCATACCCGCGAAACTTGACCTGGAACACCATCTGCTGGATGTCGATCGGCGTGATCTTCATGAACCACCTCTTCGTCGTTCAGTTGATTCTGACTGCGAGGTCCATCAGCGTGCGGACGAGCGCATATTGTAGAAAGACTATGATGAGGATAGCAATCATGGGGGAAAGATCAATGCCCATCCGCCAGCCCATCAATCGCCGGATGGGCGCCAGTACCGGCTCGGTAACCCGTTCCAGAAATTGGACAATCGGATTCCATGGATCAGGATTCACCCACGAGATCAACGCGCGAGCGATGATGACCCACATATACAGCCACAGCACGGTATCGAGCACGGTCGCGAACCCCTGTAACACGTTGCCGACTACAAACATGTGCGTCCCAACTCCTCCGAACGTTTCGTCGCGGCTTCAACAGCCGCCATCAGTGTAGCGCGAAAGCCGCCCTCCTCCAACCGGTGAAGCCCGGCAATCGTGGTTCCTCCGGGCGATGCCACCTGATCTTTCAGGCACGCCGGATGTTCCCCCCGTTCCATCACGAGGCGGGCCGCGCCTAGAACGGTTTGAGCCGCCAATAATTCCGCCGTCCGACGGGGAAGGCCCACCTTGATTCCGCCATCGGCCAGCGCTTCGATAGCGACAAACACATAGGCGGGGCCGCTGCCGCTCAAGCCCGTCACGGCATCGATCAGCCGCTCTTCCACGTCCACTGTGCGGCCCACCGACTCAAACAGGTTCCTGGCAAAGACCAGATCTTGATCGCTACACGCAGTTTCCCAAGCCAGCGCCGTAATGCCCTCGTGCACCAGGGCGGGTGTATTGGGCATAGCCCGGATGATGGCCCGAATTGCGGGCGCCCTATACCTGATCCACGCCAGCGGAATCCCGGCCGCAATCGACAGTACCAGCTTTCCATTTAAGTATGACGCCGCTTCAGCCATCACATCGGCCAAGCTCTGGGGCTTGACTGCCAGGACCACGACATCCGCCCATTCCATGGCCGGCCCGTTGCGCTCCCCCACCTGAACACCGAACCGTGTCTTCAATATCTCGCGGCGACCGGCTAATGGATCGGTAGCCCATATATCGGATGTTTGACAGACCCTTGATGTGAGCATTCCGCCTATCAAAGCCTCGGCCATCTGTCCGCCTCCAAGGAAGGCGATCTTTTTAAACACATGTGGCTTAGTCATCACGCGCACCAAAGATCGCCGTTCCTACTCTCACCAACGTAGCGCCTTCTTCCACCGCGATCGGATAGTCGGCCGACATGCCCATGGACAACTCATGCATTCGAATGTTCGCGAAGCCGGACGGCGTCAATGACTGCGCGATTTCTCGCAGGCGGTGAAAGTGCGGGCGCGTCCGGTTCGGATCGGCGTCCATTGGAGGAATCGTCATCAAGCCTTGCACTGCCAGATGGGTCATGCCGCCCAGCTTCACACAGGCATCGTGCACAGCCTCCGGAGCAAATCCACCTTTGCTGGCCTCTCGCCCGATATTGATTTCCAGTAATACCGATTGGCGCAAACCCGCCTGTTCCGCACGCCGATTGATCTCCTCCGCCAGCTCAAGGC
>DASSBQ010000280.1:0-4209 GCA_035698625.1 Nitrospiraceae bacterium | reverse complement strand
GAGGGTGAGGCTGCCTTTTGATACCGGCAGGCTTAAGGAAGGTCCCAGGAGGGACGATGCCATGTGCGACCAGGCGTGGGACGGATTGTGCGCGTGCCGGAAATCAATCCGCGGGATGACCTGCTCGACGACCTCGAGGAGGTCCTCTTCGGTGCCTTCTCCGACTTCACCGGTCGTCAAAGCCGCCGTCGTGTGGGCGACAAACAGGACGCACAGGCCTTCCTGGATCCCTGCCGCCGCAATCGCATCATTGACGCGCTCGGTCATGTCGACGGCTTCCTTCGCACGCGTCGTCGCGACCCGCAACAGCTGCTTCATTAGGAATACTCCAACGCGCGGCACAACAAAGAGCGAATACCTCTAGCAAATGCCTGGCGAACAATACCGGCGCGGTGGGAGGCGATCGAGAACGCTGCAGAACATGGAGCCGGAAGGCGGGTTCAAACGAAAGGAAGTCAGGCGTTAAGGTAAGGAGACTGTCCCATTTCTGGCGAGCGGCGCTTGGACTTTGCAGCCTTCTTGGAGCGATTCGCCGGACGGCGGGCCGGCAGGGACTTGACCTGGTCTCTTCCTTCTTGGACCGAATCCAGCTCCTTTCCCATATAGAGCAATACCTGCTGCTGGGATGACACGAGTGCTCGAAGATCATTCAGCTGCGTGTGGAGGTGATCCAGCTGCGTTTCCTGGGTCGCGACGCGAGCCCGCAGACTATTGAGTTCCGTCTGCGTGGTCTGACTATGATGCGCCATCCACTCCTTCAGCTCCCTGGCTTGCGCCACCAGTGCACGCTGAACATGGCCGGCTCGGTCCCGAATCCGAAAAATCACTTCACCCATTGTCGTTTCCCACCCTCGCTCGGGAATGACCGCCTGCTCCCGCACCGCGACAGTCTTCGTCGTCGCGCCCGACCATCCGATCAACTGTTGTACCCGTTGCGTGAGGGACAGCGGCGTGGCCGCCTCACGGCGGGGGCCGCGATCGCACCACGCCTCGAACCGCTCTGTCCAATCTTCCAACGTCACCGCGGCTTGTCTCATGGCCAGGCGCAACGAAGACGGTTCGAACGGATTATGCGCCTGCTTCTGTTCCGGCGAGGGCGTGAGGCACAACAGCTTGACCGGTTTTACCTGTAATTTGTGCTGTTTCCTGGTCATGGCAAACCTTTACACGGCCAATCCTTATTCTCTACTTACTCCCCCCAGAAGGCCCTAGTCAATGCCGAAAACGCACTTTTCCGTCCTGCCGCCTCAAAACTTGGTCACGCTGGAAAAGTTGAAGTCCCGAATCCTCATGGCCGGCACCAAGACCTTGCCCGTTTCGGAGGTTACGGCTTCGGCAGGGGTAGTGAAGGCGTCGATTTGGTTGAAGACGCGCAAGGGACTATCGTGAAACCTGAAATTCTTGACGGCGGCGACAATTTCTCCGTTCTCGATGAGGAAGGTCCCGTCTCTCGTCATGCCGGTCAACGTGAGATCGATCGGGTTTACCGTGCGGATGTACCAGAAATTCGTGACGAGGATCGCTCGTTGGGTGGTGCGGATCAAGTCGGAGACTCGTCCACCGGCCGGCCGCTCTCCCGAGAGGCACGGCGATTCCAATGTCGCGATCGGCTCGATCTTATGTTGACGGGCGGTGAACCGATCGTACATCAGTTGCTTGAGCACCCCGTCGTCGATCCAAACCGAATCGAATACCGGAAGCCCTTCACCCGTGAAGCCGGTGCCCAGGAGATCGGCATGCTCTGGTTGGTTCCGGAGCGTCAAGCGCCGGTCGAGGATACGCTCTCCTAACTTTCCGACAAATGGACTCGTGCCCTTATACAAGGATTTCGCATCCAGCATCCACATGAGCCAGGTGAGGAGTCCGGCCACGGCTGCCGGTTCCAAAATGACGGTGTACCGACCCGCTTCCAGCTCCTCGGGTTCATCCGCGCCCCGCTTGGCCTTCTCGATCCCGGTCAGTGTTCGTTCTTGAATCTTCAAATGGTCGATCGAGCGGTGAGCGGCTGCCGCCCATCCTGTCGCCTCCCCCGCCTGCACCGTCAGGCTGAATCTGGCATCGGTTCGCTGTTCATACGCGAAGAGCCCTGAACTCGCCGCCACCCCCACCGCGGCGAACGCCGACGATACGGTTCCGGCCGAATTCAGATTTTCCATCTTGCACTGGCTGATCGCTTCCCTGGCGTAGTCGAGTCGCCGCGTTGGGCCCGCGGCGGCCGTCTCCGGGCGCGCCGTGGGAAGCGACAGATACTGCTTTGGACCAATCGGCGGCAAATACTCCGGATCCTCCGGAGAAACGCGGGCAATCCGTTCGGCCCGTTGCAAAGTCTCTTGAACCGACCCTGCCGTGAGATCGGTCGTGGTCGCCGTACCACGGCGCCGGCCGAAGGCCGCCGTGACCGCATACGAGACGCGCCGGGTATCGACATTCTGCACGATCTGGTTGTTCGCGAAACGGGTGGTCCCGCCGTGCTGGTCGAACAGGGCGATGAACGTATCGTCGGCGGTCGAGTGTTCCAGCACCAGATCGCTGAGAAAGTGGAACTCGTCCCATCCGGTCATCTTCGGCCAGGCTTTTGATTCGGGGGACTTCATGGTTGGGCTTGACCGCGAATCACGTCGACCCCGCGAAACAGCGCGTGCGAGGCGGCATGCGTCATCCAGCCGGACTGGCCCGGTTGACCTTTTCCACAGGTGATGAATCCGAACCGGCGCCGGTGGGACCGATCCGCCACTCCTTCGCAGCTATTCCAAAATTCCGGCGTGATCCCATGGTAAATCACGTCGCGGAGCATGTGGGTCCGTTTGCCGTTGCGGATCAGCCAGAAGGCATCACCGCCGAACTGGAAATTATAGCGGCGTTGATCGATGCTGTATGACCCATGGCCTTCGATATAGATTCCCCGCTTCACATCGGCCAGGAGGTCGTCCAGCGTCGAGGATCCCGGCGCGAGACCGATATTGGCGATCCGCACGATAGGCATGCTGGCCCACCCGTCGGCACGGTTGGACCCGCGCGAGCGAACTTCATTGACCTTGGGCGCAACCTCCCGGTTCGTGCAGTACCCGACGAATTTCCCGTCCCGCACGATGTCCCATTTCTGACAGGCGACTCCGTCGTCGTCGTATCCCGTGGCGGCGAGCGTCTCCGATTCCGTATTGTCGGCAATGAGATTCACATGCGCCGACCCGTACGCAAACGTGCCGAGAAGGTCCGGCGTCAGAAAGCTGGTCCCGGCATAATTTGCCTCATAGCCCAGCGCGCGATCCAATTCGCTGGGATGCCCGCACGATTCATGGATCGTGAGCGAGAGATGCTCCGGGTCCAGGACCAAATCGTAGCGTCCCGCCTCCACGACGGGCGCCCGTACTTTCTCCACGGCTTCTGCGGCGACGCGGGGAGCTTCGGCAAGCCAATCCACGTCGTTGATGAACTCATATCCCAGGCGAAGGTGCGGGGAATTGAAGCTGCGGGTGGCAAATCGACCATCCTGCACCGCGGTGGCGGAAAATTCCCCTTGCAAGGCAAGGAGATCAAATTCGAGATGAGACCCCTCGGTCGAAACAAACAGCTTTCGATCCCGCTGCGTCCAGAGATTGGCGCTGCTTCGCACGATCCCGGTTTGCCGGTGGAGGACTTCCATCAATCCCAACAACAGGCGCGTCTTTTCTTCCAACGGCACAGCAAAGGGATCGATGCGATAGGCGGTGGCGATCCTGTCGCGGTGCACAGGCTCGGCAGCCGGACGAACCTTCTCGATGGCTAAGGAAGCCGAACCCTTGGCGATCTCCACCGCCAAATCGGCGATTTTCGGAACTTCTTCCAGCGACAGAACGGAGGTCGCGGCAAATCCCCACGCGCCCTTGTATAAGACGCGCACGCCGATTCCTCGACTGTTTCCTTCCCGGATGCCGGCAATGCGTCGATCTTCGCCCCGAACCGATTGGGTGATCGTGTCAAGTATGCGGACATCGCCGTAATCGGCGCCCGATTGACGCACCCGCGCCAGCGCCGCCTCCGCCATTTCCACCCACGGTGGTCCATTCATGGGAATGAGCCGACAACCATTTCAAGCCCTATTCGTACATTCACGATATCGCGCGCCCGAGACGGGTTGTCAAACGGAGTATTCATGATACCGCGGTGCCGGTGCGCGACGTATCCACGAACACTTCGGTGGCATCGTCGAGCGCCCGCCCGTGCCGCCCC
>DASSBQ010000279.1:0-3958 GCA_035698625.1 Nitrospiraceae bacterium | reverse complement strand
TTCGAGCTCTTTCTGCTCGTCGGGATCGCTCAAAATGATGTGCCGAACCATGTCATCGGGCAGCCGCTTCAGAATTTCGGCGGTGAGCTTGCCCTTCTTCTTCAAGATTACATCGCCTGTTTCCGGATCCATCAGATCGCGACCGACCACTTTTCCCAAAAGCAGCTTTCGCACCTTCTTAGTCTTTTCGTCTTCGATAATCCGCAGCTCCTCCTGGTGGTCGCGCTGCAGTTTCATATGATCTTCGCTCTCAATGCTCTTGGAGCGCTCGTCCTTGTCCATTCCCTTGCGTGAGAAAATCTTCACATCGACAACGATGCCTTCCACTCCGGGCGGAACCGTCAGCGAGGTATCCTTCACGTCGCCCGCTTTCTCCCCGAAAATGGCGCGCAACAGTTTTTCTTCAGGGGTCAATTGGGTTTCGCCCTTCGGCGTCACCTTCCCGACCAGAATATCACCCGGCTTCACCTCGGCGCCGATGCGGATGATCCCGCTCTCGTCAAGGTCGCGCAGCGCTTCCTCGCCGACGTTCGGAATATCTCGCGTAATTTCTTCCTTTCCCAACTTGGTATCCCGCGCTTCCACCTCAAACTCTTCGATGTGAATCGACGTAAACGCGTCCTCGCGAACCAGCTTTTCACTCAACAGGATCGCGTCTTCAAAGTTGTATCCACCCCACGGCATGAAGGCCACCAGGACATTCTTTCCCAGCGCCAATTCACCGTGATCGATCGCCGGGCCGTCAGCCAGCACTTGGCCCTTCTTTACCGGCTCTCCGATCCGCACCACCGGCGTTTGGGTGATGCAGGTATTCTGATTGGAGCGCTGAAATTTGATCAAATCGTAAACATCCAGGCCCGAATCGTTGCGCTTGCGACTGTCCTTGTTCGAATCCGCGCGCACGACGATGCGCGTGGCATCGACGCTCTCCACAACACCCGCACGCTTCGACTGCACGACATAGCCGGAGTCCCGAGCCACCACGGCTTCCATCCCGGTCCCCACGAGCGGCGCTTCCGATTTGATCAACGGCACGGCTTGCCGCTGCATATTGGAGCCCATGAGGGCGCGGTTCGCATCGTCATGCTCCAAAAATGGAACCAAAGCCGTCGCGACACTCACAACCTGCTTGGGCGACACGTCCATATATTCAACCTTGTCCGGAGCCGCCGTAATGAAATCTCCTCCGTAGCGTGCCGAGACGGTTTCCGACACGAGCTTGCCCGCTCCGTCAACCTTCGAATTCGCCTGGGCAATAAGATACTTGTCTCCCTCGATGGCCGACAGGTATTCGATTTCTTCCGTAACCCGCCCCTTCACGACCTTGCGATACGGCGCTTCAATAAACCCGAACTCGTTGATCCGGGCGTACGTAGCCAGCGAGGTGATAAGACCGATGTTCGGGCCTTCCGGCGTTTCGATAGGACAAATCCGGCTGTAGTGAGACGGATGCACGTCCCGCACCTCGAACCCGGCTCTTTCTCGGGTTAATCCGCCCGGCCCGAGGGCGGACAGCCGGCGCTTATGAGTTATCTCCGCCAACGGATTTGTTTGGTCCATGAACTGCGACAATTGGCTGCTGCTGAAAAATTCCTTGACGGCCGCCACAACCGGCTTGGCATTGATAAGGTCGTGGGGCAGCACCGTTTCCATGTCCAGCAGATTCATCCGCTCTTTGATGCTACGTTCCATCCGCACCAGTCCCAGCCGGAACTGATTCTCCAGCAGTTCACCTACCGACCGGACGCGGCGATTTCCCAAATGGTCGATGTCGTCGATTTCGCCTTTGCCGATCTTCAAATTCACCAGATAGCGCACGACTTCGACGATATCCTGAGCGGTCAAGGTTCGCTGCTCCAAGGGGTGATCGAGCCCCAGCTTCTTGTTGAGCTTCAGACGTCCGACCGGCGAAAGATCGTACCGCTTTGCGCTGAGGAAGAGGTTGTCAAAGAGCGCCTTGGCCGTTTCCACCGAAGGCGTCTCTCCGGGCCGCAAGCGCCGGTAAATCTCCACCATCGCCTCTTCCTTCGATCCCGTCCGTTCCATTTCGAGCGTATCGAGGATGACCGGCGTCGCCGTCCCGGCGTCGAGATAAATGACTTTGAAGTCCTCGATGTCGCTCTCGAGAATTTTCTCGAGGATGTCGGCGGTGAGACGCTGATTTCTCTCCGCGAGTTTTTCTTTCGTGCCCGAGTCCTGCAACTCGGTCAGCACGGCGCGGCCCACCAACTCCTGCGGATTGACTGGGATTTCTTTGATTCCGGCCGCCTTGAGGCGGGCAATGAGCGCCTTCGTCAGCTTGGCGCCTTCCTTGACAATGGCTTCCTTCCCGCCTTTCTCCGTAACTTCCGCCGAACTCCTCAATCCATGATGGATCTCGGGATCCAACTTCCGAAATAACTTTCCCTTCGAAACATGGATTTCCTCGACCGGATAATACATGCGCAACAGGTCGTCGCTGGAATAGCCGAACGCCTTCAGCAAAATGGTCGCCGGCATTTTCCTTCGGCGGTCGATCCGAACATAGAGAATGTCCCGCGCATCGAATTCGAAATCGAGCCATGAGCCGCGATACGGAATGATCCGCGCGGAATAGAGCACTTTTCCGCTCGCATGCGTCCGGCCCTTGTCATGGGTAAACGAGGCCCCCGGGGATCGGTGCAACTGGCTCACGACGACCCGTTCGGTTCCATTGATAATGAACGTGCCGCGTTCGGTCATAAGCGGCAGTTCACCCACGTAGACTTCCTGCTCGCGCACGTCGAGCACCTTCTTTTTCGGCCCCTTGTCCTCTTTGTCGAACACAATTAACCGGACCCGAAGCTTCAGCGGGACGGCGAACGTCATGCCCTGTTCGAGACATTCCCGTTCGTCGTACTTGGGAGTCCCCAGCGAATAGTTCGAAAACTCGAGCGCCGCCGTGTTGTTGTAGTCTGCAATCGGAAACACGCTGGCCAGGGCGGCTTGGAGCCCTTGATCCTTCCGGCGCTCCGGGTCCCCTTCCATTTGGAGAAACTCCTCGTATGAACGTTTCTGAATTTCGATGAGATCCGGAATATCGATACTCGTCCGGATACGAGAAAAATCTTTCCGCTCAACAACCTCACCGATGGATAATTCCGACATCCGCTAGCCCTCCAGGCTCATGGGGTTAACGCAAGGCGCGACGTACCAGGCCGGCAGAATCCGGCCGCGATCCGTGTTCGACTACTTGATCTCAACCTTGGCGCCACCATCCTCCAGCTTCTTCTTCATGGTATCCGCTTCTTCCTTTGTTACACCGGTCTTGACCGGCTTCGGGGCACCCTCTACGAGGTCCTTCGCCTCTTTCAAGCCCAGGCTGGTCAATTCACGCACAACCTTGATGACTTGGATCTTCTTGTCGGCGGGAGCGCTGGCCAGCACCACGTCAAATGCCGTTTTCTCTTCAGCCGGCGCAGCTGCGCCGCCCGCTGCAGGCGCCGCCGCCACCGCCACCGGCGCCGCCGCGGTCACGCCGAAACGTGTCTCGAGTCCCTTGACCAACTCGGACAGTTCCAATACGCTCATTCCTTCAATCGCCTTGATCAATTCATCCTGCGAAAGCTTCCCTTCTGTTGCTGGCATGTCACCCTCCCCTTTCTTTTTGTCCTGAATAGCCGCAATGATCCTGACGAACTTACTAAGCACTCCGCTCAAGACATAGACAAGCCCGCGAGCCGGCCCTTGCATGGCCGACAGCAGCATGGCGATGAGCACCTCTTTCTTCGGCAATTTTGCAACGGCGGCGATATCGGCCGCCTGAACAACTTTGCCCTCCAACACCCCGACCGTGATTTTGATCTTCTCTTCCCGTTTTTCCGCTGCAATAAAGTCACGCAGCACCTTGGTCGGCAGCACCGGATCGTCATACCCGATGACGACACTAAGCGGTCCCTTAAAATGGGGCTTGATGCCGGCCAGCGTCGTGCCCTCGGTC
>DASSBQ010000278.1:0-12221 GCA_035698625.1 Nitrospiraceae bacterium | reverse complement strand
ATGAAAGCAATGTCTCGAAGACCTATCCCGCCTACTCCACGATGAACGTGCCGGTCATGCCGGCATGCCCGTTCACCTTGCAAAAGAACAGGTAGGTGCCGGGTGAAAGCCGGAGCAAGAGCTCCAGGCGTCGGCCCGGAGCGATTCGGAGACGCCCGGGCTCTGTTGGTTCGCCGGCAACGGTCAGGGACTCGATGACAGCCGATCGGTCCGTGAATAGAGCGCTGTCGAATTCATGGAATTCCCGTCCTTCATTGTAGATAGTGAGATGGATAGGCCGGGAACTGGATAGACGAATCGTATCGGGTCTGAAGCGAAAATCCTGCGCCACAATGCGCACGGATTGCGAGTCTCTGTCGCAGCCGGAAGAACCGGCGACGAACAGCACCATCGCGACACACAAAAGCGACCGGGCGAAGCGCCGGCAGATTCCATCCATTGGCCATTGTTATCGGCTTCATCGAATCAGCGCAAGCGGGGCTCGGCCCCTATTCGCATTGCTCCGCGAGCGCTGGACGGCAACCCGACTCGTCTTGCGGGTTGGCATCCGAGGAAATCTGGTATTGATCTGAAGAAACTACTATGATGGGAAAATGAGGACGAGGTGCGCGAGTCCCAGGCGTTTCGTCGTTAATGATCGCCGCAACCACACCGGGATGGAGCAGGGATGAAGGATAAGAAACGAAGGCCATGCCCAGACCGCTGATCTGTCCGCATTGTGGAAAGGACCGAGTTTTTCGCTCTCGTTGTCATACCAGCCTGGAGCTGGTAGCAAGTCTGGCCTTTTATTCTCCGTTCCATTGTCAATCGTGCAGCCATCGCTTCATGGCGTCCCGCCTCGGTCGGTCGTCGAATCATTTTGTCGATCGGCGACAACATCTTCGTATTCCCGTGCGGCTGTTTCTTTCATTCTCGGGCGGCCGCATCAAGGGAGAAGGCACCGTGCTCGACATCTCCATGGGAGGGTGCATGATTCAGAGCGAGGCTCCGGTCCATGTCGACGATATTTTTTATCTCCAGATTGCGCTAGGAGAGAACGAACCTCCGCTGGAAGTGGCCGCCATGGTCCGTTCGGTCGGTTCTCGCGGGATCGCTTTCAAGTTTCTCCGAGCGGCCCAGGAAAATAAACGGCTGTTGGCCTTCGTGCAGGCGAGAAGCGCCGGGCATGATCAGAAGACCTGAATGTTTCGCGCAGGTGATGTGCCCGAGATCTTCACAATGATACCCGCCAAGGAGGAGTCACGATGAAGCCAGTTCGACTTTCTGCCCGCGCCCTTATGCTTCTACTCTCTCTGTCTGCGCTTTCGGGCTGCGGCTATAACGATTTGCAGGGGCTTGATGAAGACACGAAGGCCGCCTGGAGCGAAGTCGTGAACCAGTACCAGCGACGAGCCGATCTCATTCCGAATCTGGTCAATACGGTCAAGGGGTACGCGGCCCACGAGCGAGAGACGTTGGAAAGCGTAGTCAAGGCGAGGGCTCAAGCGACCAGCGTGCAGATCACGCCCGAGACCCTCCGCGATCCGGCCGCATTCGAGCAATTTCAAAAGGCTCAGCAATCACTCTCCAGCGCGCTCGGGCGGCTCATCGCCGTGGCGGAGAACTATCCTAATCTGAAGGCGGATCAGAATTTCCGTGACCTGCAGAGTCAATTAGAAGGCACGGAAAACCGGATTGCCGTCGCTCGCAAGCGCTACATCGAAAAGGTTGCGGAATTCAATAAGATGGTCCGGTTCTTTCCGACCAACCTGACCGCCAAATTCATCCTCCACATGGAGGAGAAGCCGAACTTCACGGTGGCGGATGAAAAGGCGGTGTCCAGGCCGCCGGAAGTTAAATTCTAACCCGTCGCCGATTGTGGGAAACGGCGATGCGGCCTCGAAGCCGACCAGCGTCTAGGGTACTCGTCGGGTGGACGCTGTGCGCGCTCGCAATCGGGAGCGCGGCGCATGCGCTCGATGTGCCTGCTCTTACCGGCCGGGTCGTTGATCTGGCCCACGTCCTGCCTCCCTCAACCGCCGCCCAACTGTCGGAGCGTCTCCAGGCGCATGAAGACAAGACCACGAACCAACTCGCCGTGCTCATCGTGCCGTCTTTGGAAGGCGAGCCCCTGTTCGATTTTTCCCATCGAGTGGCCTCGACCTGGAAATTGGGTCAGAAAGGGACCGATAACGGCGCCTTGCTATTGGTCGCGATCAAAGACCGCAAGGTCCGCATAGAAGTCGGATACGGCCTTGAAGGGACTCTGACCGACGCCCGCTCGGCGCAAATTATCCGCAATGAGATCGTGCCGCGATTCCGGGCGGGAGATTATGCCGGCGGCATTACCGCCGGAGTGGATGCCATCCTGAAAACGATTGAAGGAACCTATACGGCTCCTGAACGTCCGGTCGGACCGTCGCCGTTGGACGACCGGATCGGCAGCGTCCTCTTTGCGGTCATCATCGGCGTGCTCATCGGCCTGGCGCTCTCCCGGGTGCACCGCTTCTTGGGTGCGGCGGCCGGCGGCGGTATCTCGTTTCTTGCGGCGCCGTGGCTCGCGCCGGCCGTCGTGGCGGGTCTGGCCAGTTTGGCCCTGGTATCTCTGTTCGGTGTGCTCTCACAGGCCTCGGGTGGGGGATCGCGACGTGGGCGCTTTCCGGCGGATGATTGGATTTCGTACAGTAGCAGGGGCGGCGGGTGGGGGCAGGGTGGATTCGGCGGTTCGTTCGGCGGATCGGGCGGATTTTCCGGCGGTGGCGGCAGCTTCGGTGGAGGAGGCGCGAGTGGAGACTGGTGACCGGTTGAATCTGGCCGCGGAAGAACAAGTACGCCTGCAACAGGCGGTCGCCGCGGCGGAAGTGCTCACCAGCGTGGAGATTGTGCCGATGGTTGTCATGCGGTCCGGTCTCTACCGGGATGCCCGGTACCGTTCGGGCTTGGCTGGGGCGGTCGTCGTGCTGACCACCTTGCTGACGGTTGAAGCGGCCTGGCTGCCTTGGGGCTGGCATGCGGCGAATGCGGCCTGGCTGTTGCTCGCGACGATGGCCGCGTATGGGATCGGCTATTGGATGGGGCGGCGCGACACGATCATCCGGCTCTTTACCTCCAGCGACCGCATGCGGCACAAAGTGCGACTTCGCGCGGAACGCGCGTTTGCCCAGCACGGTTTGTCGAAGACGCGCGACCAAACCGGTGTGTTGATCATGCTGTCCCTGTTGGAGCATCAAGTTTGTGTGCTGGCGGATACCCCGTTGTTCGAACGAGTGCCGGCCGGCGTCTGGGATCACATCGTGGCCGAAGTTGTCGGGCAGGTGAAAGCCGGCGATGTCATCGGCGGCCTTTGCCGGGGAATCGAGCGTGCTGGCGCCGCCTTGGCACAGTATTGCCCGCCGCGGCCGGGCGATAATCCGAATGAACTGCCGGATGAATTAATACAGGGGCCGTGAATTAGCTTGAATTTGCGTAGCAGCCCGTTGAGACGCATAATGCTGCCCCGTGGATAAATGTTGATAACTAATGAGTATAAAATACACACGTCTGAACAATTAAATAATTGGTAGAGTTTTTAGGTTAGAAACCATTGGTCTTGATGAAGGCCAAACAAGAAAAGATACGGAAGGATTCCATCCATGGCTGAATTGAATCTAAGCCAGGCTGAAGCAGATGCTCTATTGGCAATGGAGAAACACCGTGTTGACGAAAATGAATGGGACTATCCAGGGTTAGGAGGATCAATTTCTATTCCTTTGCTATCACCTGATAGACGGGAAAGTTTCATGCTGGACGTCAGCCGTGGAAGGCTGGATCTGTCAAAGGGAACCTATCAGAATCGTGCACGGCAGATAGTAGTACTTGTCAGGCTAGATTTCGGAGGGCAACCGCATCGGAATCCAGACGATGTTGAAGTGCCTAGTCCTCATCTTCATGTGTATCGGGAGGGGTATGGTCACAAATGGGCGATACCTGTTCCCGTCGCTGTTTTTTCGAATCTAATGGATCTCTGGCAGACTTTGGGGGACTTCTTGCGCTACTGTAATGTTACGCAACCACCAAGGATTCGGCAGGGACTGTTCTCATGATTGATGATGTGCGCGAGTTAATGGATAAATATCGTGGGTGGCTCAAGGAGAAGACGATATTGCGTCAGGTGAACGAGCTTGTGGAGGTCACCACTCCGTATCTCGACCGTCATAATGATTATGTTCAGTTCTACATTAAACCAAACAAGGCCGGATTCCTTCTGACAGATGATGGCTACACTATAGGGGATTTGAGGCGATCGGGTTGTAAGCTAGACACACCAAAAAGGCAAGATCTACTCAAAATGACTTTGAACGGATTTGGTGTTCAACAGGAGGATGATGCGCTGGTTGTCCATGCTAGCCTTGATAATTGTAATCTTCGCAAACACAATTTGGTCCAAGCAATGCTTGCAGTTAACGATTTGTTCTATTTGGCAGCACCTGTTGTGACCAGCCTTTTCTTGGAAGATGTTGCGGCCTGGCTTGATTTACATGATATTCGGTACACTCCCAAAGTGAAATTCACTGGTAGATCAAGCTATGATCATTTGTTTGACTTTGTCATACCGAAGTCTCGAAAAGCTCCAGAACGTATTCTGCAAACAATCAATAGACCGAGTCGTGAAACCGCGCAATCTGTGGCCTTTTCCTGGGTTGATACCAAAGAAGTGCGTCCAGCAGATTCTCGATCGTTCGCGTTTCTTAACGATACAGAGCAAATACCCTCCTCGGCTGTTCTTGATGCATTGCGGAACTATGAGGTCCATCCTGTGCTGTGGAGCCAACGTGAAAACTTTAGAGAAGAACTTGTTGCATAACCTATTCATTCGCCAAACGACGGATCACTCACAAACGAGGCCTTGGCGAGAACCGGATCCTGAGCCATGACAGCCTGGAGCGCTTGGAGCATCGCCAGCGGAGTGGTCTTACCTGATTCCAACAAGGTCGTGAACTGTTCCTGCACGAGCGCAAAGAAAGCCGGCTGATCTTTCTCGGCAACACCGAGCAGGGTAGCAAGCGATGCCAAGTGTTCTCCCTGTCCCTGCGCCATCTCCTGTCCCAGGGTCTCGAATGAGGCGGCCGCTAGACTGACGTGCTTATTCTTCATGACGACGCCATCGTTGGTGCAGCCCGATGTTCCGGACGAGATGCCGAACGTTTGACTCCCGAACGTTCCGTTCGTCGTCGCCATCATCACTTGCGGGGCGATTTGCTTTTGGCTCGCATAGTCCATCCACGCGAGCTTCCCTAATCCGCAGCCCGGGCCGTTATCAGGATTGCCCGCCGCCTGCGCGATACCGGCGGAAACTAAAACACAGCATAGGAGCACTGCCCGAACGGTGAGAGTTGCCATAGAATCCTCCAATGAGTGATGCAATGAGAATCTATCTAAGAGTAACGCAGGCCGATATGGCGTCAAGGAAAGGGCAGAAATGGACGATCGGTATCGGCTCCGCTACAATCCCCTTCGATGACTCGCAACAGTGATCACCAGTGGCATGGACAATAGCGGCGGGCGATCGAGCCATGATTAGAGGCTACCCGCAGAAGTCCAGCCTGGTGCCCGGCCAAATCCTGACGCTGCACGTATCAACCGATCAACCTTTGTTTCGGGTTGATCTCTATCGATACGGCGGGCAGCTTTCCTTGATGTCGCGCAGCGGCTGGCTGACCGGGGAACATGTTCCGATGCCTGCCACGTTGGAGGCCCGAACCAAGGACTGGAACTGGCCGGCCTACGAGTTTCCTATTCCGGCGGATTGGGAATCGGGCGTGTACATCGCGGTGCTGGTCGAGCGAGACGACCAACATGGAAAGGCTATGTCGACTGCCGACGTGTCGCGCCATGCGGCATATGGACGAGCGCTCTTTGTGTTGAAGAGCGCCGCTCCCGGCACTACGGCAACGATTCTCTATATCCTGCCGATCTTGACGTACCACGCATACAATTTCACCGGCGGCGTCAATTACTACATGAAGGGACTGCCTCCGACCCCTGATCACCAGCATCGCGTCACGCTCCGCCGGCCCGGAGGCGGACTGGGAGGAGATCTCGGAGGAGAGTATGCGGACCATTGCGGGAGCGCCTGTGATCGGTACGATGATGCGTCACCGCGCCATAGTTTTTTTCATTGGGATGCCCCGTTCATCAGCTGGCTACTGGCCCAGGGGTATGAGCTCGACTTCTGCACGGATCTCGACGTGCATCAAGATCGGGACACCCTTGCCAAGTACCGGCTTATGATCTTCGCGGGGCATCATGAGTATTGGACGACGGAGATGCGCGACCATGTGGAAGCATATGTGCGGCAAGGCGGCAACGTGATGTTCCTCTGCGGCAATACTTGTTGGTGGAGAGTCCGTCTGGTCGAAGAAGGGACCCAGGTCGAATGCCACAAGATAGATGAAATCGACCTGTGGTGGTCCGGCGCGAAGCGGCCGGAAAATCAGGTAACCGGCGTGAGTTTCCGAAATGGCGCCGGATGGTGGAGCGGCGATGAGCGGGAGGCCGTGGGCTTCACCGTGCAACATACGGATTCATGGGTGTTCGAGGGAACCGGGGTGGCGGACGGAGATGTGATCGGGAAGGAACACCATTTGGTCGGATTCGAATGTGACGGGGCCGCTCTCGAAGGGGCGCCGTCGGCTGAGCGGACGGTTGTTCCTACTTATACAGACGGGACGCCGAAGGGCTTTCTGATCCTGGGATGGGCGCAGTTGACCCGATTCGGAAACGGAGTGACCGGGTGGTTTACAGCGACAAGGGAACCGGACGCTGCTGCCGTATACGCGGCGACCATGGGTCTCTACACCAAGAACGGCACTGTTTTTAACGGAGCGACCACCGATTGGGTCCGGGTCGTTGCGAAGAACAAGGATGCCCACGTCACCAGAATTACTCGCAACGTCCTGGACCGGCTTTCCTCAGGGGCTCGTCCGCATTCGCTGGCGGGGCTGAACAGACGGAGCCTGCTGAAGGTCGCGATTGAACCGCTTGCCCTGGGCGTTGTATCGACGCGATGGCTTCGAAAGAGAATGACCCGGCGGCAGCTTCTGACATTGTCGGTAGTGGCTGCTGGAAGTGCGTTCGTCGCTCGGAGCAAACATCTGTCTGGCCTGGGACGGTGGCTCAGACATCAGTCGCGTCTATAGATGGATCTCATCAGATGGATCTCATCACCGGTCGGAATCGCTTCGTGCTTTCTCGGGAAACGCTCATGAGAATAGGCCTCTCTCGATGGACTGGCCTTCGCTCTTCCGCTACAATCCGGTTCGATGACTGATCCCGCCGCCGCGCCCGCTGTCACACCGAGACAAGACGACAACCGTTCAGTCGTGCGGGCCGCCGGCTTGATCGGCGTCGCGACGTTTTCCAGCCGCATCCTCGGCTTCATTCGGGACATGGTATTAGCACGCCTGTTCGGCGCTACGCCGGCCGCCGACGCCTTCTTTGTCGCCTATCGCATTCCGAACCTCCTGCGGGAATTGTTTGCCGAAGGGTCGATGTCCTCGGCCTTCATTCCGGTCTTCACTGAATATCAGACCCTGAAGACGAAGCGTGATGCCTGGGAATTGGCGAGCGCCACCTTCACGACCTTGCTGACGATCGTGACGGCCATTACGCTGCTGGGCATTGTCGCCTCGCCTGGCATCGTCTGGGTGATGGCGCCGGGGTTTCATGACGAGCCGCACAAACTGGCGCTCACGAGCCTGCTGACCCGCGTGATGTTTCCTTATCTGTTGTTCATCAGTCTGGCGGCGCTGGCTATGGGAATTCTCAATTCGATGCGGGCGTTCGCCGCGCCGGCCTTCTCGCCGGTCTTCTTCAATATCTTCATCATCGGGTGCGCCCTGTTTCTGTCGCCGCAGTTGCCCGACCCGATTATCGGTGTGGCGATCGGAGTGGTGGCGGGAGGCGCCGCGCAGTTTGCGATGCAACTGCCCGGATTGAACCGGCGCGGGATGCTGTTCGGCTGGCGGTTTCACCCCGCTCATCCCGGCGTGAAACGAATCGGCCTGTTGATGGTTCCCTCGTTGCTCGGGCTGTCCGTCACGCAGATCAATATCACCGTCAGCACTGTTTTGGCTTCGTTCTTCGCCGGGGGCCCGACGTATCTATTTTATGGAATGCGCCTTATTCAGTTCCCGTTGGGTATTTTCGGCGTGGCATTGGCCACGGCCATCTTACCGACCCTGTCCGCGCAGGCCGCCCGCGGCGCCCTGGATGAGTTGCGGACGACGCTGGGCTTCGGGCTCCGGATGATCATCTTCATTATTCTGCCGGCCATGCTGGGGCTGATCTTGCTGCGGCAGCCGATCGTCCACTTGTTTTTCGAGCATGGATCGTTTACGAAAAACGATACGATCGAGACGGCCACGGCGGTCCTCTGTTATGCCGTCGGCCTCTGGGCCTTTGCCGGGGTGCGGATCATCGTGGCCGCCTTCTATTCGCTCCAAGATACGAAAACGCCGGCCTATACCGCGGCGGCGGCTGTCGTCGCCAATATTATCTTCTCACTGTTCCTGATGGGACCGTTAGGGGCGCCAGGGTTGGCGTTGGCGACGGCCTTGGCGTCGATGCTGAACGGGACGATTCTCGTCGCGGCATTGAATCGTCGTTTGGGAAGGGTGGATTGGCCTGCCGTAGGACGATCGGCGGGGCGGGTCGTGCTGGCCTGTGCGCCCGTTGTCGCAGCGTGCTGGTGGGTGGCGAGCGCGTCGGTTTGGGCGCAGGAGAGCCAATGGGCGAGTAAGTCCGTGATGCTGTGCGGGGGTATCGGCGTGAGCCTTGCGGGATATCTGAGCGTGCATGCGTTGCTCAAATCGGAGGAGCTCGATGTCTTTCTCGGGATGGTGAAACGGAAACTTGGGCGTGCGGCGAATAGGTAGGGAGGGAGGGAAGAACGACATGGAGGAACACCGCGCCGCTTTTCACACTCAGTGGGGCTGGATTGAGCTGGCCGCATCGGAAAAGGGCGTCACGTCGATTGTGTTGCCGCTCTCGTCCCGAGCGGGACGAAACAAAGGGCGTGTAGGGATGAGGAAGTCTCAGCCGAACGGCCCGGCGACGTCGATGCTGGATGAAGCCAAGGCGCAATTGATCGAATACTTGGCAGGCGCGCGCCGCGAGTTCTCCATGCCGCTGGATATGTCGGAAGGCACTCCGTTTCAACGGCGCGTCTGGCGGGCCATCCTTCGCATCCCCTATGGCCGAGTTCGGTCCTATCAGTGGGTAGCCGAAAAGGTCGGTGGCAAACAGTATGCGCGGGCGGTCGGCATGGCCTTGGGGGCGAATCCGGTGCCCATTGTGGTTCCCTGCCACCGCATCATCTCGCATGACGGGTCGCTGGGCGGGTTTGGCTGCGGCCTGCCCATGAAGCGGCGACTCTTGAAATTGGAGAGAACACTCTGAAAGTACGATTTGGCGATCTGGAGATTTGGTGAAATGAAACTTCACCAGATCTCCAGATCACCAATCACCAAGTTGTACTGTCCGCGGAGCGCTGACATGAGAGCCGTTCTTCAGCGGGTGACCAAAGCATCGGTTGAGATTGACGGACTGGTTGTCGGGCAAATCGGGCTCGGGCTGTTAGTCCTGCTTGGTGTGGCAAAAGGGGACGGCGAGCAGGACGCGCAGTATGTCGCCGACAAGATCCATTCGTTGCGGATCTTCGGTGACGAAGCCGGAAAAATGAACCGGTCGGTCATGGATATCCAAGGAGCGGTGTTGCTGATCTCCCAGTTTACCTTGATCGGGGATACGGCCAAAGGGCGCCGGCCGGATTTCGGCAACGCGGCGGCACCAGAAGAGGCCAGGGCTTCCTACGAACAGGTCGAAACCGCACTCCGGAGCAAAGGTGTTCCGGTTGAAACGGGCCGATTCGGCGCATATATGAAGGTGGATCTGGTGAATGACGGACCGGTGACGCTTCTGGTCGATAGCCGCCGCACAGGCCGTTTCGCGCCCGACGCTCAAGTCTGACGGAGGTCGAACCGAGAATGCTACTGGAATAAGACGCGGGGTTCAGTCAACCTGATATTGTCTGATATACTGAAGCCAGGCATGTAGGTACCACCCCGGAGGAGATGGATATGGGAAATGCGATCCCGCCGAACCATCCACTTCGCCAGCTTTTCGGGACATTGACGGAGAAGAGTTTCTCGGAACACCTGGGATGGCCGGATCTTAAAGTCAGCGACTATGTCTCCAACGTGCTCGTCGAGTTCACCCACACCGACCAGCTCTACAAGATCCAAGACAAGCATGGAAAGACCATCGACACCGTAGTCGGCCTGCTGTTCGAATCGGAAATTCTGCTTGAGGCGCATTCACTCGGACGGGAGCAGGAAGTGCACCGGCACATCGGTGATTTCACCCTGTTCATGGCCGGTCTCTTTCCGGAATACTTGCGTCGCCTGAAAAGCGCCAGCATGATCTATCACAAGGATTTTCTGGTGGACTATGTCAAGACCGGGAAACGGTCGTATGGCATTGTCGCGACGTGCAGCGCGTCGGATGTCGAGCAAGAGTCTCCGCTGTTCCGCAAATTATCGGAGAATTTCGAGCTCTGCGTGACCGCCTTGGGTTTTGTGCGTAACGATCTGGATCGGATGCAGGATCCTTCCTACCGCAAAGTAAAGAAACTCCTTTTGAACTGACTCAAACTACTCATGCATGCCTACTGCGACGTCCGATACTCTCTCCCGGCGCGACTGTTCTCGCTCGGTCTTCTCGACGTAGTCCAAACTACCCCTATGTCGTCTCGCTACGACATGCAAGAGTAGTCTGAATCACTTGAAACGGTCCCGACCCATTATTCTGGTGCATGGCGGCGCGGGAAGGCGTCCTATGTCGGCCGGGCAGGCGCGCTGCCTCGAACAGGCGCTCGTCGAAGGATATCGGCTGCTCACCGAGGGAATACCCTCCGTGCAAGTGGTCGAGGCGGCTATTCGGATTCTAGAAGCCTCGGGACTGTTCAATGCAGGGCTGGGGTCAAATCGCCAATTGGATCAGGTGCAGCGGATGGATGCCTCGATCATGGACGGCCGAACATTGCAGGGCGGTGCGGTGGCTTCCATCGAGCGGGTGATGCACCCGATCACAGCGGCGCGGCTGGTCATGGAGCGGACTCCGCATGTGCTCCTGGCTGGTACACCGGCGACGAGGTTTGCGCGCTACTGTCGTGTTGAACGGCTGCCTCGACAGGGTCCGATGCGCCGGCGAGCAGGACGCCAGGGAGAGACCCGAGCGACCGCAACCCTCGTAAAGCTGTACCGCGACATGGCTCATTCGATGCGGACAAAGCAGGCCCGTGGGAAGGAAACGGTCGGAGCAGTGGCGTTGGATGTCAGGGGCGCGGTGGCGGCCGGCGCTTCCACCGGCGGGGTCAATGTCATGTTACCCGGTCGTGTAGGCGACACGCCGCTGATCGGCTGCGGTGTCTACGCGGACGATGAATCCGGCGCCGTCTCAATGACCGGATTGGGAGAGAGCATCATCCGTGTCAGTGCTGCGAAGGAGATTGCCTGCCTGCTCGAACAAGGCTGGACGCCCGTGCGTGCGGCTGATGTGCTGCTGACGCGGCTCGTCCGGCGGACGGGAGGATCTGCAGGAGCCCTTGTCCTCTCGGCATCGGGTGCATTTGCCATCCGGCATGTCACGCCCCGTATGGCCGCCGGTCATTGGAATGGCATTGGCTCGCCGACCGTCCGCGATCATTTCCGCTGATCTGGAAGTCCAGAACCTATCTCAAAATCGTCCAGTTTGAACGGGAACCGCCAGGCGCGACAGTGCCTCCGCTCGAAGACAGCGCGGCGTGGACCGCTCGAACACTCCGCGACCGTTTGGCACCTGAACTTGCTGCGGCCCTCGCTGCGCTGACCGCAGCGTCGGACAGCAGGTGCCACCAGGACCCGGCCGCTTCCGCTGAGCGGTGGGCCACGCCGCCCTGATAGCGCTCCGCCACTGTCCCGCCCTGGCGACCAGTCCCGCAGATGACGCGAAGGGCGAGAGTCAGCCCACTGCCTTTGGGCAGCCTGAACTTTAGCCTGCCGCTACGCTCCACGCTTCGTACCTTGTGTTCCGCCGTCAGAGAGCCGGCTACCCGCCATGATCTAAACGGCTATTTTGAGATAGGCTCTAGTAGTATTCGGACAGGCTCCTGACCTGCCCATTGTTCAGCGGATGATTGTGTGGTATCCCGAACAGACATCATG
>DASSBQ010000277.1:0-2746 GCA_035698625.1 Nitrospiraceae bacterium | reverse complement strand
CGATAGAGAGCTGAGAAAAATGAGCTGGCGCGGGAGGAATGAAATGGTGTCGCTGGCAGGATGGAAGCGGCCCGGATCGGGCACAGGGCCAGATCCGGAGCCGGCAGGGCAAGATTTAGTTGGTTGACTTGTCTTTCTTCTCCCCATGCGGATTGCTCTGATGAGGATTGGACGGCGCCGTCCCGTGCGGATTGCCGCGACCTTTCCCGTATCCGTCTCCCTCTGAGCCGCTCTTATGTTGCTGCATCACCTTGTCATGTTCCGCCTGCTGCTTGGTTCGCTGCTCGGGCGTCAACAGCGCAAGCACTTCCCGCCGGGCCTTGATGGATGCGAGCCGCAACCCGACCTGCGTGTCCTGGCTCTGTTTCAACTTGGATTCAATCGCGCCGAGGTCGGATTTGTCGTCTTCGATCAAAGCCTTGAGCTCACGCTCGGTGACCTGGATGTCCGCTTCCATTTTGATGCGGGTCTTGTCCATGTTGAGTTGCATTTCTTTGAGCTTCGTCACCTGATCGGCGCTGAGTCCGATGTCTTTTTCATGTTTCAGCAAATGGCGGATGAGATGGCCGGTGCCGCCGTGCATCATCATTTCCATCATCGCGGCGCCCATGCCATGGCCGCTGCGCCCATATCCGCCACCATGGCCGCCATAGTTCTTGTCGCCATGGCTCCCATAGCCTTTGTCGGGGTCGGCCCAAGCCGGCGCGACAGCCAGCGCGCAAGACACCAAGGAAGCTCCAGCCATCATGATCACCTTATGCATCGCCATTCCATCCTCCTTGTGATGAGATCCGTTACTGTCCGAGCAAACGACCGAGCACATTATTGTCGGATTTGAGCGCATTGAGCATAAATTGAATCGCCAATGCGGCCAGCAATAAGCCCATGAGCCGGGAAAAAATCTTCTCCGCAATCGGATTCAGCCACTTTGCACCGGTGGCGCCGACTGCCAATATAATGTAACTCGTGAGGCCGACCAGTACAAGGCATCCGAGCAGCACGCCGCGCTGCATGAGCGAGCGGGCCTGCGCTTCCAACAGAATGACGGTCGAGATGGCGGCCGGACCGGCCAACATGGGAACGGCCAACGGCGTGATCGCAATGTCATTCTTGCTCTGTCCGGCGGCGGTTTCCGCGGCGGTCTCCTGCACGGTGGACCGTTGGGCGCGCAGCATATCAAGCGCGACGAGCAACAGCACGATCCCGCCGGCGATATGCATGGCGGGCAAGGTGATGCCGAGCAGCTTGAAGATGGTCTGGCCGAACAACGCGAACCCCGCCAGGAACCCCACCACGACGAGGCAGGCCGTCTTCGCTGTGCGGAGACGTTGCGCCACCGAGTCCCGAGGAGTCATGGCGAGAAAGGCCGGCACCGCCGCGATCGGATCCACGATGACGAAGAGCGAGCTGAAGGCGAGGAGGCCGTATTCGAGAAGATCCATGCGTTCACTGGGACGTGGTCACGACCGGTTCATGCGCGACGCGCGGCCGCGAGAACTTCGGCGCGGGGATCAGCGTGACGGGCGCGTGCCAGCTGTTCATAGAGCGCCCGTTCTTCCGCGGATATGGCGGAGGGCATCACGATTTTGAGCCGAAGAAACAGATCGCCGTACCCACCCGACGCAGTCGGCAGGCCCTTGCCTTTGAGGCGGAGCCGGCTGTCCGCCTTGCTGCCCGGAGGAATTTTGACGCGCACCGGCTCGGTCAGTGTCGGCGCCATGACGTCCGCGCCGAGAGCGGCTTCCCAGGGCCAAATGGGAAGAGTCACGCTGATATCATGCCCGTGTTGGCGAAAAATGCCGCCGGCGGCGATGTGAACTTTGAGATAGAGATCGCCCGGATTCCCACCGTTGAAGCCGGCGTGGCCTTTGCCTGCCACGCGTACCCTGGTCCCGTCTTGCACGCCGGCTGGAATGCGTACCTCGATCGAGCGCTTTTCTACCTGGACGCCGGATCCGCCGCACACCACGCAGGGCCGCCCGCGGACAATTCCGCCGCCGCCGCAGGCCTTGCAGGCTACTTGTTCAGCCAGGTCGATCCGTCTGGTGACGCCGGTCAAGACATCGTGGATGGTGAGTTCAACTTCGGCTTCCAGGTCCTCGCCTTGGATCGCAAATTCCTGCGCACCGGCCCTCCGGCTACGTCCGCGTCCGCCGAAAAACGTTTCGAAAATGTCGCTGAAATCGGTTGCCGTTTCGGGCCCGCCGCCTTGCCCGGCCTGCTGTCGGGCCTTCTCATAGGCCTCCGCCTGTTCCCAATTATGCCCGTATTGATCGTATTTTTTCCGTTTGTCAGGATCCGAAATGATCTCGTGGGCCTGATTCAGTTCCTTGAACTTCTTTTCCATTTCCGATTTGCGGGAGCCGGTATGCAAATCGGGATGGTATTGCCGCGCGAGGCGGCGGTAGGCTTTTTTGATCTCGTCGGCTGTGGCGGAACGAGAAACACCCAAAACGTCGTAGAGATCCCGTTGCTGAGTCGCCATAGATGAAAGATTATCGTGCCTGGGCCGTCGCTGTCGTTCAAAAACAGAAATTCATCTGGTTGCAGCTTACGGGGTCAAGGAACGCATTTCAAGAGGCGGCTCTTTGCGTCAACGGGTTCTGAGGGAAGCGGGAACCGTGGCGAGCGCAATGCGGCTCAATTGATACGTCGGTCTTCATGAAACACATGCCAGTGTTCCGGTCGGATATAGAGTGGAAGCCCGCGGCCCGACGGAATAGGCGGATGCTGCGATACGCGCACG
>DASSBQ010000276.1:0-7937 GCA_035698625.1 Nitrospiraceae bacterium | reverse complement strand
ACTCGTTGGCTGCGGAGGCCGAAGGCGGCGGACCAAGCGGACACCCAGGCATCGATCGAAGCTCAGACGTTGGCATCGGACGAAACTCAGATGTCGAGCGAGATGCCGGCTCCTCCTTCATCCATCGGACCAGATATACCGCTCGAGCCTACATTGTCCGTCCCGAAGGCCTCCGCCGTGACCGCCATCGACGTGTTGTTTGATCGTTCCGATCGGCCCATGCCTCAGCGAAGTGAGCCTCCGTCTACAAAGCGAACAGGACGGAAGCCCCTCGCCGGGCGCGTCTATACTCGCATCCGAGCTCACAGCCTTCTGTTTGTCGGGACATGCTTCTCGACGACTCGATCGATCACGATCACCTTGCTTTCTCTCGCTTCGGCGACACTCGCGCTTGGGATCCTCCTCCTTGGCGTGGCAGGACTCGCCTGGATCGTGATGGAGGAGCGTCCGAACACCGCTTTCCATAACCTTAGCGCGAAGCCGCAACGGACCTTGCAAGAACCCAGTTCCAATGGATATCTGATGCTGTTGGGATTCGACGGAGGAAGCAATCGGGATCCTGTCCAAGCCGGGTTTGAGCGGGAGTTCGAACCATCCGACCTCGCTATGACCGGCACATGTCTCATGGGTCGAGGAGAGCGAGCCGGGAAGGATCAAACCGCCGCTGAAAAGTCATTGGCCGCCTGGCACAAGGATCCCGATCCAGCCGCCCGATTCCGCACGCAGGCAGCAAGCGTCCGAGCCTGGGTGGATCAAGCCGGCGGATCGATGACTCGCTACAAGCAGTGGCTCAAGATGCCGTTCGAGGACTGGGGATATGGAGAGCCCGTCAGCCCCAATTGTCCTGCCATTCTTGCCGCACATCGCCTGTATGTGGCCGATGGATTTGCTCAGGACATTGAGGCGGGGATTGAACGGTTGGAAGTCGACCTTGCCATGTGGCGAACCGTCGCGAGCCATGCTAGAACGCTGTCCGTCAAAATGTTGGCCGTCGATGCCCTGACCGATGACGCGGCGGTACTGAGCGGATTGCTGGCGCGGCCGGATCTTGAAGAAAAGCTGTTCGGCCGCCTTGGCAAATTGTCTCGCCCGTTGGATCAGGTGGAGCAATCCCTTCGCTGGCCGATGCAAAGCGAATTGACTATCGCCCTGAAAATCCATGACATGGTGCTGAAGCAGGACTCGTCTGCGAGTCGGCCTGTCTATGTCTCGTTGGTGTCCCTGATGCCCCTGCCGAAGCAAAGACGGTTGAATTTGTATGCCGATTACTACGAAGCCTCGAGCAAGGCGGCCTCGGAGGGGCGATTCGCAAGCTTCCCGAAGCGGGCTAATTTCATCCGCTCTCCTGCGGAAAGTTGGCTTGATTACGGCGCAAATCCCATAGAGAACATCGTCGGCGTGCCGCCGCTTCCGGAATGGGAGTTCTACGGCGGACGGATGTTCGAAGTCGACGCCCGATTGCGCTTGGCTGGTCTCCAAGCCTGGATCAGACGAAGCCCGCAGGAACAGGACATCCTCACGCGGATGGCAAAAGCGGGGCAATCGCTGTACGATCCTTTTACCGGCTTTCCGATGCTCGTCAATCGCCGCAAGGGACTTATTTACAGTGTCGGGCATGACGGCAAAGATCATGATGGTCAAGCCGGCCTCGACATTGCCGCCCTCATTCCTTCCATGCCCGGCGGGGTGCCACAGGAAGTGAGGCGGGCTTCCGCCGGCAAACCTCGTTCGTAATGATTCGACCTTCCCGCGCCGCAAAGCCTTCGCTTCTCCTCTCGATCGATTCCCAGTGATTGGATGGAATTCGGGACAAACCGGCTGGTCAACCGGAGTGCCGGCCGCGCGTTCCTTGTACTGGTTGACCGGGTTTCAGTATTCCGGCTGAACCGTGGCCATGCATGGCATTCGATTCTAAAGTGCAACCGATTCCCGATCGACCCGGCAGCGTGTGCCTGGACCGGAAGGTTCATACCCTGAATCGGACCCAGGCACTCGATCGATTTCTGGCAACAGTTGAACGCCGAGCGCTCCGAATGGCGCAAGTGGCGACGGGGAACAATGACGAAGCGCTGGACCTCGTTCAAGACGCGATGTTCAAGCTGGTCCAGCGCTATGCGGATCGCGACGGATCCGAGTGGGGCCCCCTCTTTCATTGCATTCTTCAGAGCCGCATTCGCGATTGGTATCGCCGCACGAGAGTCCGTAATCGATGGAGGGACTGGTTCGGCAAGCCGCGAGACGATGAGAGCGCCGCGGAGGATCCGCTGGAAACGGCGGTCGACCCCCTGGCAACGCCCGATGAGGAGCTGAAGAGAAAGCGAGCCTGTGCCGCGCTGGATGCGGCGCTTCGCACATTGCCGTTACGCCAGCAGCAGGCTTTCCTGTTGCGGGCTTGGGAGGAGCTGGATGTCGCCCAAACGGCGGCGGCCATGAAGTGTTCGGAAGGCAGCGTCAAGACACACTTTTTCAGGGCCGTCCGTGCGCTTCGAAAACAGTTGGGAGAGCACTGGCCATGAACGACATGCGATTTTCGGACGATGACGTGTTCCTGGCTCAAGCCAAACGGGCGCTGGACGACACGGTTCAGCGAGTGGATGCCCGATTAGCCGGCCGCCTCCAGCGTGCCAGGCGCCAGGCGTTGGCGAACCTAATGAGCCGCCGGCCATGGAAAAGATGGGCCGGGGCGGTCGCCATGACATCGGTCGGTTTGCTGATGGTGCTGTTCTTGGCAAACCGGCCTGATATAGACAACCATGGCCAGCCGATACTGGAAGATGTCGAATTGATGGCTTCACCGGAAAATGTCGAGCTGTCCGAAGACTTGGAATTCTATGATTGGTTGGCCGATTCGACCACCAACGGATAATTGGTCATGAGTCTAGTGTGGATGCTTCTCGCTCTGTTGCTATCCGCCGAGCCGTTATGGGCTCAGCCGGACCCTTCAGGATTGGCGTGGAACCAGCTCAGCCAGGCCGAACAACAGCTGCTCCAGCGATTTCGCGACACATGGGACCGGCTGCCGGCTCAGAAACAGAAACGACTGCTCAATGGCGCCAAGCGATGGGACGCAATG
The DNA here is from genome assembly GCA_035698625.1 of Nitrospiraceae bacterium. Lineage (GTDB taxonomy): Bacteria > Nitrospirota > Nitrospiria > Nitrospirales > Nitrospiraceae > DASSBQ01. The sequence goes on along the minus strand of DASSBQ010000276.1, from coordinate 4,864 downwards.
ACGCAGGAAGAGCGGCAGGAGGCCACGAGGCGGTTTCAGCAATGGCGCCAACTGCCGCCGGAGGAACGGCAGTCCCGGCGCGAGCGGTTTCAGCAATTTAGACGGTTGCCTCCCGAGCAGCAAGACTCCATACGGCGTGCGCGCCGCTGGTTCAAATCCTTGCCTGCTGAGGAGCGGCGGGAGCTTAAGGAGAAGTGGAAAAGCATGACGCCGGAAGAACGGGAAATCTTACGGAAAGATTTGCGGACCCGGCCTGGAGAACAACGCGGGCCATGAACCGGCCATTGAGCGTTCGACCCGAGCCATTATTTCGGCAATCGGTTCAGTGAGTCCGTTTCGGCGTTCCGGCCATCCTCTATGCGTGCCGACAACAGATACATGTTCTTGTTCCTCCATTGCGGAAATTCCTGCAGCACGGTCACGCGCAGATCCTCTCTTCGGCTGAGGTCTCGATACCCGCTTTTGTCCGCCACAAACAGCACCTTCCTCTCTGTGCGAAGGGTCTTCATCAAGGAGTGATCCGAAGGGATCCAAGGCAGAGCGGGCTCCACGGTCAGGTAATAGATCAGGTCTTCGTTATTGGGCCATCCGTTGGTGTACAAGTGCACTGGGTCGGCGCTGTGCTGCGCCAGCGCCTTGATCTGATGACTCGCATCACGGGCGGAGTTCGTGGCATCAATGGCGGGCAGGATGATGTGGACCACTCCGACCATGAAGAGAACGGAAGAAGCGGCCAGCGCCATGGCGGCGGCCGGCATGTTCAGCCGAATCACGGCATACAGCAACGCAAACGCCAGTCCCGCGATGCCGAGCGTGAACCAGAGGGGAAACAGGTCACCGGGTATGCCCCATTTGCGATGAAGCAGGCCGGGACCGAACGTGACCGCCAACATGTAGGCGACGGCAAGGACGCCGAGCATAGAAGCGAGAATCCGAAGGGCCACCCGGTTTTCGCTTAAAAATGACCGCACGTGCTGCCAGCAGTATCCGACCAGGAGTCCCAGCGCGGGTACCATTGGTATCAGGTAGCTCTCGCGTTTCATCGGAGACAGGCTGAACATGACAAGGAATCCCACAAACCAAGTCAGCACGAACATGCGGGCGGTGCGCGTCGCGGGGGCGCCCGTGGAAAGCAACAAAGCCAGACCGACCGGCAACACCGCCGACCATGGGAAGAAATCGAACCACATGACGCCGAGATACCAGTAGACGGGATGTCCGCCGGAAGGCGCCGCGAGCGATACGATGGAGGATTGACCCAGCAGGGTATGCCCGCCCCAATCGAGGTCCACGGCAAACGCGTAGGCGGCGACAATGAACAGAGCCGATAGCAATCCGATCCAGAACGACCGGCTTTTCAACGGTTCGACATCTCGCACAACGATGAGAAAACTCACAATGACGAGCAAGGGCAGCGCCAGGCCATGAAGTCCCTTGGTAATTGTTGCCAAGGCCATCGGGATGAAGCAGAGGGCATACCAGCGCCGTCCGTCCGATCGAAAGTAGGCCAGGACCCAGAGCAGCAAGGCGAGGGTGATAAAAAATGCCAGCATGGAATCAAACAGCACGCGCCGGCCATACCAGAGAAACACATGGGTCGAGGCGACCACGAGCGCCGCCCAAAAGCCCGCCGTGCTCGAAAACAGCATGACCCCAAGGCCGTAGGTCAAGGCCATCGTCCCTACGCAGAAGAGTGCGCCCGGCAATCGAAGGGCGATCTCGTTCTCTCCGAACAAGGCGGTCGAGAGTGCAAGGATCCAAAAGAAGAACGGCGACTTGTTCGCGTACGCCTCGCCCACATAGGTCAGATGGACATAATCCTGCCGCGCCACCATCTCATGCGTGATATGGGCATAGAGTCCTTCACTGCCTTCGAAGAGCGACACGCCGAGGTTGTGAAAAAAGGCGAACCATGCCACCGGTATCAGAATGATCGCGTGCAGCCACGGGTTGCGTTCCCAGACTTCGCAATTTCCGGAACCAAATAATGCGCTGAATGTGTTCGCCATCGTGGTTGCTGATATACCGGTTCAGCCCTTGGGGGGCTTTGCTCGACGTGCTTCGACGCCTTTCCTTATATCAAAGGGCTGATCACTCATGTCAGCCTCCGATGTCTGAAATTTCTTAAGGCTGGAATGTGTTGCCTGATTACAATTCCGGCTTGGCTCGGATCGCGGGCTTAACAAAGCCGGTCGTTCTCCATTCTGGACCGGCACATGCCGTTCGCGGGTGGTCAGGGTTGAATGGAACGGATGGCATCTGCAATATCACGGCTGATGCGGACCAGTGCGCGGCTGTGGGCTGCAGCAAGCGCCTCGTAATTCGCGCCGGCCGGCTCTTCCACGCTTGAGCGTCCCGTCTTCGATGAAGACCCGTCCTGAGAGCTGTGACGGACCGTCCAGAGCGCGTCAATTGCGATCCGGCTGCCGAGCGTCGATTCAAATTGTTGAACATCGACCAGCACGCGATACTCCGCCTGGTCACCTGCGCTCTGGGGGTAGACCGAGACCTGCCTCGCGCCGAGCAATCGGGTGAGATTCTCGGCAATTACCCTCGGGATCTCGCTTTTCAGCGGTTCGGCCCATTGATGCTCTTCGACGAGGGTTACTTTGTTGGTGCTGGTGCGCAGGACGAGTTGTGGACGCTCGACCATATCGGGAAGGGTCACGGGTCCGATGGTAATCTTTCGCCCGCTCTTGCCGGGGAGGCCGGAGTCGAGCGATGCTTCGGCGCTGAGCGTGTAGTAATGGATCGGAGGCGAGCCTCCGCAGCCGGTAAGCCCGATGGCCGCCAGCAAGAGCGCAAACCGGCTGACACGATCTGTCACTTTCCGCCTCCTCTCTTCCCGCGAATCAGGGCCTCCGGGTTGCGCTCCAAATAGTCGGCAAGCGCGCGGAGCGATTGCGCGGTCCGGCTCAGTTCCCGCAGCATGGCCCGCATGTCTTGCTGCAGCGGCGCATCGGACGCGATGGTCTGCTCCGCCGCTTTGAAGGTCTTCCGTGCTTCCTCCAGCGCAGTCCGCGCCGCCGGGGTAATATCCGTATCGAGGCGCTTGACAAACCGGTCCGCATTCTCCAACGTGCGGTTCAAGATCCTCAAACTCTGCCGAAGGTCCGCTCCAATCTGATCCAATGGCACCTTCTCGATTGTCCGCGCCAGCCGGGAGAGTGTCTCTTGAACTTCCGTCATCGACCCTACAACGGTCGGCAAGACAGGCGGTATTCTTGTCCAATCCATGTGCGCTTTCGGCGCATCGGGAAAGAAGTCGACCGCTACGTACAGTTGGCCCGTCAATAGGCTTCCGGTTCGGAGCTGGCCGCGCAGCCCACGGTCCACCAGCAGGTCCCATCGGGCGCGTCGCTGAGCGGGGTCCTGGGCGGTCTTCGTCCCTCCGGAAACCATTGCAATTAAGCGAACGGGGTAAATCGTGATCCCCACCGGGAATCGAAATTCGCCCTGCTCCTCGTCAAATTCCACGCTCATGGATTGCACCTCGCCGATAACAATGCCGCGGAACTCGACGGGCGCTCCGATGGAGAGACCGCGAAGCGAGTCTTTGAAATACAACATGGCATGCACGGCCAGCGAGTCGGGCAGTTTCATCGCCTGCGATCGGTTTGTCGCCAAGGCGAACGTGTGATTCTCATCGGCTGGCGGCGCCGGCGGAGAACCCGGGGGCGCTTCAAACGCGATGCCTCCGATAAGGATCGACGCAAGCGACTGCGTGTCCACCTTGATCCCCGTCGCATCCAGAGCGATATCGATGCCGCTTGCGTTCCAGAATCGGGTGTTGGTCGTCACATATTCATCGTAGGGAGCGTTGATGAAGACCTTGAGCGTGACGGCTTTTCCATCCTTATTGAGGTCATGAGCGACCACACTGCCCACCTCGACCTGCCGGTAATAGACCGGCGAACCGATCCCCAGCGACCCAAGGTCCTTGCTTTCCAGGACAAAATGCCGGCCCGGTACGTCGGCAGTAAAGATGGGAGGCGTGTCGAGACCGATGAATTCGCGCCGCTCGGTATCGGATTTGCCGATATCCAGCCCGATGTATGACCCGGAGAACAAGGTCCCAAGTCCGGAGACCTGGCCGCCGGCGACCCGCGGACGCACGACCCAAAAGCGGCTGTCTTCGACTAAATAGGGCTCGGCTTCTTTGACGATCTCTGCGGTCGCGACGACCCTGTGACGATCCTCGCTGAGCTTGACCATCTTCACTTCACCGACATCGACGTTCTTATATTTGATCTTGGTCTTGCCGGCCTCGAGACCTTCCGCCGTTTTGAACGTAATCGTAATCGTCGGGCCGCGTTCCAGGATGCCTTTGACGACGAGCCAGCCTCCGATCAGCGCGGCCACGATCGGAACGATCCAAATAAATTGCACGGACCAGCCGCGTCGGCGGTCGGGAACGGCTGCGGGGATCTCGGTGAGATCGAGGTCGTCCAAGGTCTTACTCATGAGCGGTCCATTTTGGGTCCCAGATCAAGCGCGGATCAAAGGCCATGGCCGCAAACATGGTCAAGACCACCACGGCTCCGAAGGCCACGGCGCCGGCACCGGCCCGGATGGTGGCCAAGGTCTGGAGGTGGACCAGCGCGACCAGCATCGCGACGACAAAGATATCCAGCATGGACCAGCGACCGACTAACTCCAGGATCCGATACATCTTCGTTCGCTGCAAGGGATCCCATGTCGAATGGCGTTGTACGGACATGACTAGAAACGTCAGAACGAGAAGTTTAGCGCTCGGTACGAGAATGCTCGCAATAAATACAATGACCGCCAGATGCCAAGATCCCGACGTCCAGAGATAGACCACGCCGCTGAGGATCGTGTCGGACTGTGCGCCGAACAAGGA
>DASSBQ010000275.1:0-2720 GCA_035698625.1 Nitrospiraceae bacterium | reverse complement strand
TGGCGGCATTCGGCAAATGGTTCGGCAGTTGGTTGCCCGCTCCCGAACTGGTCCTGCAGGCTCTGAATTTAGTGATCTCTTTCGGTGTCATCACCGTGCTCTTCGCGATGATGTTCAAATTGCTGCCGGACGCCCGGATCGCGTGGAGCGATGTCTGGGTCGGCGCCGCGATCACCGCCCTGCTATTCACGCTGGGCAAATTTCTCATCGGCCTGTATCTTGGGAAAAGCAATGTCGCATCGGCGTATGGAGCGGCCGGCTCTCTCGTGATCCTTTTAGTCTGGGTCTATTATTCGGCTCAAATCCTTTTGTTCGGCGCCGAATTCACCCAGGTCTATGCCAACACCAGCGGAGCCCGCATTGTTCCGACTGACCAGGCCGTCGCCACGGACCCGAAGAAAGCGGGTGGCGGGGTAACGCCAGGACAGAATGGAGCCAAGCAGGATCGACCGTCGCCACGCGGCGGAACCACCCCACCAACGCCTGCCGGCGACATGCCGGTTCACGCAGCAACCGGCGCGGCAGCCCATCGCGATCGTTTCCAATCGGCTTTTCGCAGTGACGTGCCGACTTTCAAACCAGGGGATCAGGGAGATCGCTGGGCAGCGGCCCTGTTGCTCGGCTTCTCAATGTTTCAAATACTACGCGGACGATGGGGGGATCGGACGGATGAGCCGGCGGGACGATCTTAATCAGGCAGGCGTTTCAGAATATGCGGGCGGCGGACGTGGCCAGCTGAAGTACTACGGATGAGTCCATGTCGGCTTAACTCTTCAACAGGCCGATTCGGGGTGGAGCACCGGGTTCGTGACGCGGTGCAGCGGAATCGATGCCAATGAACCTGAGGCCGGGTAAGTTCTTTGCCAAACCGAGCGCGGGGAACCAAACGTTATCTTGGTCCTTCGCTCTTTCTTGGGAACGGATGAGGATCGAACAGGTCTCGTCGATGAGATTGTGGGCGAGGCGAGCCTGCGTTTGATTCAGCGACGGCTTGTGGCGCAAGGCAAGCAGCATTGAGGCACACCGGTTCATGACATGGAGTTCTTCTTGTTCGAGCAGATCCGCCTGGACCCACAGATATTGCAGCGGTTCATAGATTTCCTTTTGCAGCACGTCTAACGCCCGCCCCCTGGGGACCACGGCTTCCCTGATTGCATGGAGTTGGGCTATCAATTGCGCCCGTACGACGGCCGCTTTTTTGCGCTGCAGCATGCGTTGGTTGTGAAGAAACGTCACGGTTATCCATAGCGCAGTTCCAGCGGCAAAGCAGGTCGCACAGGCCAGTACGATCATCGCAAAGGTGCTCATGAACACTCCTGATGAATATAATAAAGAAGCATGCAATTATTCTGTTTGATGGAGATATCCCATACCTACCACAATCCCGGAATTGTGGCGAGCAGTTTGAAAGATGGTTGACCCTCCGTTCCGGGGCTTGTAAAGATTGCATGACGGTCATCATATGAAGATTGCAAGAACCGGCTCCGTACGGCAACAGGTCGGCCCGTTCGACGACCCGCACTGGCTGTTTGAACTGAAACACGACGGTATTCGGGCGTTGGTGGTGTTCCAAGAGGGGCGAGCCCGGTTCCTCTCGCGCCATGGACACTGGCTCAACGGCTATGCGCCGCTTGCCGCCGCCATCACGCGACAACTGTCGGCCAACGAAGTGATCCTCGACGGCACCATCGCGGCGCCGGACAAGAGCGGCCGCACGGCCTTATCCCGCCTGCTGCAAAAGCCCGAAGAAGCCCGCTTTTACGCTTTCGATGTGGTCTGGCTCAACGGGCAAGACACCCGCGCGATTCCCTTGTTGAGCCGGAAAGAACGGCTGAGACAGCTGCTGCCGCCGAATTCCAAGAAACTCCTGTACGTCGAGCATATCCTCGAATACGGTACGGTGCTGCACCGCATCGCCTGCCGGTACGACTTTCAAGGCATCGTCGCCAAGCGCGCGGATATTGCCTACGACACCGGCAGCATGCGATCCGGTTGGATTGAAATCGCGAATCCTCGTTATAGACAGACTACCGCCCGGGCAGGATCGAAAGCGGGCCTTTACAGACGAAGCGCGCGTCGCGGTCAATGATGCTGAAACCTATCTGAAATAGCCGTTCAGATCATGGCGGTAGCCGACCTCTCTGACGGCGGAACACAAGATACGAAGCGTGGAGCGTAGCGGCAGGCCAAAGTGCAGGCTGTCCACAGGGCAGTTAGATGACTCTCGCCCTTCGCGTCATCTGCGGGACTGGTCGCCAGGGCGGGACAGTGGCGGAGCGCTATCAGGGCGGCGCAGGGTCCATGGCTCAGCGGAAGCGGCCTCGTCCTGGTGGCACCTGCTGTCCGACGCTGCGGTCAGCGCAGCAAAGGCCGCAGCAAGGCGCACGGCGCGATGGATAAAGAGCGCCACGTTTGTGCGCGCCGGCGAGACGGTGAGCCGGCCGTATCTTGGTGCCAAGCGGTCGCGGAGTGTTCGAGCGGTCCACGCCGCGCTGTCTTCGAGCGGAGGCACTGTCGCGCCCTGGCAGTTCCCATTCAAACTGGACGATTTTGAGATAGGTTCTAGTCAGATCCGCTCGCTGGAAGTTTTCCTTCGGCTCATGTTGAAGATGATCTGTTTCAGAGCCGTACTGTCCGGAACTCAATGTTCGCCGTCCGATCCAAGGCGCTGCACGCCTCACCCCGGAGGTAGCAAAATTCTCGACGGAGGTCTTGTGAAA
>DASSBQ010000274.1:0-6619 GCA_035698625.1 Nitrospiraceae bacterium | reverse complement strand
AGGATTCGACCAGAGATAAGCCCCGTCGGCGCAGCCGGTGGGGCTTTTTGTGTTCGGTCAGCGAGAAGAATGCTCCCAGTACGCCCCTTAGGATCAGAACGGTAGGTCCGTGGGCTCGAGCCGGAACAACGGGATTTTACGGAGGTTGTAATACCGTCGCCACGGGCGAGAGGCTTGACCGGCATTGCCTCCTGCGAAAGAACGGGGTTTCGCGCGGTGAATGACGCCCATTCTCGGGGGATGAGGGACTTGGAACTATCCTCGACTGCCGCCGACCTGCTCATCAAAAGCGTGGTCGACTACGCCATCTACATGATCGATGTGGATGGCAGGATCCTGAGCTGGAATCCGGGAGCGGAACGGATCAAGGGCTACAGCGCCGAGGAGATCATAGGACAGCACTTTTCCCGGTTCTACACGGAGGAAGATCGCGCTGCAGGATTTCCCGAAAGGGCGCTGAGAACGGCAGCTCAGGACGGCAGGTTTCACGCAGAGGGTTGGCGGGTACGGAAAGACGGCTCCCGCTTCTGGGCCATGGTCGTCATCGATCCGATCATCGATGATGGCAAGCTGGTCGGCTTCGCTAAGGTCACCCGCGACATGACCGAGCAGCGCGAGATGCAGCTGGCGAACCTGGAGGCGGAGCGCCGTTTTCGGCTGCTGGTGCAAAGCGTCAGCGACTATGCGATTTTCATGCTCAACCCCGAAGGTGAGGTGACCAACTGGAATCCCGGAGCGGCGCGGATCAAGGGGTATGACGAAGCCGAGATTGTCGGCCGGCATTTCTCGGCATTCTATACACCTGAGGACAAGGAGACCGGACTTCCCGAACGTGCGCTTGAGACGGCTCGGCGCGAAGGTCGGTTCGAGATGGAGGGGTGGCGTGTCCGCAAGGACGGAAGCCGATTCTGGGCCAGCGTCGTCATCGATGCGATTTACGATGACGACGACATTTTGATCGGATTTGCGAAGATCACGCGCGATCTCACCGAACGTAGAGAAGCCCAGGAGGAGTTGGAGCGATCGCGCGAGCAGCTGTTCCAGGCACAGAAGATGGAAGCCATCGGGCAGCTGACCGGAGGTCTTGCCCACGATTTCAACAACCTGCTCACCGGAATCCTGGGAAGCCTGCAGCTGATCAAAACGCGCATCGCGCAAGGCCGCGTCGACGAGGTCAACAAGTATGTCACAGCAGCGCAAGGTGCCGTCTCGCGTGCCTCGGCCCTGACGCACCGGCTGCTGGCCTTTGCCCGGCGGCAGACGTTGGAGCCGAAAGCTACAAATGCCAATCAATTGATCGCTGACATGGAGGAACTCGTCAGGCGCACCATCGGACCCTCGGTCGAGCTCGAGACCGCCTTGGCCATTGGCCTGTGGCCGACATTCTGTGATCCCAATCAGCTGGAGAACGCGGTTCTCAACCTCGCCATCAATGCCAAGGACGCCATGCCTGACGGCGGCCGTCTCACGATAGAAACGGCAAACATGTGGATCGATGACCGAGGCTCAAAATTCCGCGATATGACGCCGGGGCAGTATGTGCAGATTAGCGTGAGCGACACCGGGGTAGGCATGTCGTCGGACGTTATCGCTCGCGCCTTCGATCCGTTCTTTACAACCAAGCCAACGGGGCAGGGAACTGGGCTGGGCCTGTCCATGGTCTACGGCTTCGCGCGCCAGTCCGATGGGCAAGTGCGGATCTATTCCGAGATTGGAAAAGGCACTACCGTCAGGCTCTATCTCCCTCGTCACTGGAACGGGCACAAGGAAGAAGACGAAGCGGATTCCCACGAGGAGGTGCCGCGAGCCGGAGACAACGAAACGGTTCTCGTTGTCGACGACGAGCCCACCATACGCATGATCGCTGTCGAAGTCCTGCAGGAACTCGGGTACCGGGCAATCGAGGCAGGCGACGGGGCATCCGGTCTGAAGGCCCTCAAGTCCGAGCCCCGGATCGATCTTCTTGTCACCGATGTGGGGCTCCCGGGCGGGATGAACGGACGCCAGCTTGCGGACGCCGCGCGGGAAATCCGGCCCCAGCTCAAGGTGCTCTTCATCACCGGGTACGCCGAAAACGCCGCTATCGGCAACGGCCATCTGGATCCTGGAATGCACGTACTCACGAAGCCATTCACGACCGAGAGACTGGCCTCAAAAATCAGCAGCATCATAGCGGAAGGCTGAGCGCCCAGCTCGGCGAGCGGGAGACGCGCAAGATCGTCAAGATCATCCTCGGACCGTCTACCAGAAGGCCCCGACGAGAGGTTTGGGTGAATGCGGGCGCATCGTTGACTCTTGATGTCTTGAGAAGGCGAGGAGTTCAATCCAGCAGCCATCGGAATGCGCGATGCAGTTCCTGGGTGCCGTTGCATGTATACCACCGTCCATGAGCGATGACGATCCGTTCGGGGTTCCAAGCGATCATTCTCTCGACGGCCAATCTCAACTGCGGCTTCTGTTTGGAGAAGGTTAGGCGCATATCGCGCGGCATCTGCCCGTCAGGATCCTGTACCTTGCCGAGCCAGGTGAGCCAGCGCAGCAACACCGACCCGAGTTTCTGTGGCTCGAAATTTTCAATCAGGTCGGTCAGAATCAGTGTCCGGCTCGGGCGATGGAAGAACACGACCTCGGTCATGTAGCCGCCGACTATTGGCAGTGTCTCGATCTCGCGGTCCCAAGGAAAGCCACCATCGCGGTCGAGCGGCAGGCTTGGGAAGCTGATCCGTTCCTTCGCCTGCTCCGTGATTCCCGGTGCGAGATAGACCTCTGCGTCGGGAAAAAGACCCCGCCATTCGGGCACCCACCAATAGTGGATGCGGTTCGGACCGATGATCCAGCGGGGTTCTCCAATCCTCTCGATTTCTGTCGTTAGCGACGGCACCAGCGGCGTCGGTGAATGGATAAAGAGCCCTCCGTCGGAAACTCGTAGCACGGTCATTCGCGTTGGAAAGGGCATCTTAGGCCAAGGCAACCCGAACCGGATTGTCGGGCCGTCTACGATCCACACGTTGTCGACGACTGGCTTTAGCGTATTGAGGGGCGGATAAGTCGCGTGGCTCTTTTGGCTCATTGGTCTCAGTTGGGCTCGGTGCGGTCAGGGACTGTATCAGTGAGGCTCTTGCTCGTCTCGGAAAGTTGATACGCTCCTGGCTCTGCTGTTCGGCTCCGTCCGACGAAGAGCCTCAGGGGATCTTTGGTCCCCGCAGTAACAGAGAAGCGCCAATTTGATTCATAGGTTGGAAACACCTGGCACCGGCAAATCGGCATATTGGCCGTCAGTTTGGCCATTCCTTGAAGCGTCCATTTACAATCGTTTGCTGTCCTGATACCGGCTTCGTTCGCATTTCATTTGAGGATTCCGATGGGAACGATCAAAACATCGGGGGACTGTCAGGAATTCTGTGCGCGAGGCCGGTTTCGTCATTGGCTGACGAACCTTTCGCCGTAGACGACGGCGAACTGGGTCTTGGCCTCGAACCACTCGCGCGGCGGCCGTTTCCATTCCTCGGCCGCGTGGTTGAGTACGAGATATAACAGCTTCATCGCCGCATCGTCACTGGGGAAGTGTCCGCGTGTCCGCACGGCGCGGCGCAGCTTCGAGTTCAGGGCCTCGATCGCGTTCGTCGTATAGATGATCCGGCGCACGCTCTCAGGGAAGGCGAAGAAGGGCACGACATGGTCCCAGTTGCGCTGCCAGCTTTGCGTGATTGCCGGATATCGTTGACCCCAGTAGCCGGCCTCGAAATCCTCAAGGGCCTTCATGCCGGCTTCTGCGTCTGTCGCCCGGTAGATTGCCCGCAGCGCCGGTACGACGGACTTGCGATCCTTCCAGGACACGAACTCGAGCGAATGGCGGATCAGATGCACGATGCAGGTCTGAACGACGGTCTGGGGAAAGACCGCGTTGATGGCTTCGGGAAAGCCCTTCAATCCGTCGACGACGGCGATCAGAATGTCGCCGACGCCACGGTTCTTCAATTCGTTCATGACCCGCAGCCAAAACTTCGCGCCTTCTGTCTGCTCGATCCAGATGCCGAGTATCTCCTTGGTGCCGTCCGGCAATATGCCGAGCGCGATGTAGACGGCCTTGTTGCGCACGAAGCCCTCGTCGCGGATCTTCACCCGAATGGCATCGAAGAAGACGAGCGGATAGACCGCGTCGAGCGGGCGGTTCTGCCATTCCGCAACTTCGTCCAGGACAGCGTCGGTGACGGCCGAGATCAGGTCCGGCGACACGTCGATGCCATAGAGCTCCTCCAGATGGCCGCGGATCTCGCGGACCGTCATCCCGCGCGCATACATAGAGATGATCTTGTCGTCGAAATCGGGAAAGCGCCGCTGGTATTTGGCGATCAGCTTCGGATCGAACGTGCCGCCCCGGTCGCGCGGGATCGACAACCTCATCTTCGATGTGCCCGTCAGAACCGTCTTCTTCGAATGGCCATTGCGGCGATTGTCGTCGCCCTCGGCACGCTCATCCTCCAGGTGCTCGTCAAGCTCGGCGTTCAGAATACGCTCCGAAAGCGCCTTCTTCAGATCGTCGAGCAGCCCGTCCTTGGCGAACACCTCGCTCGGATCGCGGCTGGCAAGCAGTTGGTCAAGCAATTCTCTCTCGATAGTCATGTGATGATTCGCTCCTTTCCATCATCATGGCCTCGCGCACAGAATTCCTGACAGTCCCAAACATCGGATCACTAAGCCGCAACAGCACTCCTCGTTGTTGCGGCGCTCTGTCGAACCAATCACCAGTCCCGTCTGACAGACGCCGCCATATCCACCGATTTTGAGCGGAACCTTCGTCATGTCCGACACCCGCCCGACATGGGCTCACGCACTACCCGCCTCCCTCTGTCTGATGGCACCCTTCGATCTCCTCGCCTCGCTGGCGATGGACATCTACCTTCCCGTGGTTCCTGTTATGCCGGATGCGCTCGGGACGAGCGCAACGGTCGTCCAACTCACTCTTAGCGTCTACATGTTAGGCCTCGGGTTCGGCCAAATCCTCTTTGGACCTGTGTCGGACCGAATCGGCCGACGGCCCGTCGTTCTCGGCGGCGCGGCAGTCTTCGCCTTGGCATCCGCATTTTTGCCTCTGATCGTGTGGGCGCCCGGATTCGTAGCGCTGCGCCTCGTCCAGGCGCTGGGCGCCTCTGCCGCACTCGTCGCGACCTTCGCTACGGTTCGCGACCTCTACGCCGACCGCCCCGAAAGCGTCGTCATCTACGGCCTGTTTTCCTCAATGCTGGCCTTCGTGCCCGCGCTGGGACCGATCCTCGGCGCACTTCTTGCGGAAAACTGGGGTTGGCATGCGATCTTCTGGCTGCTGGCGTTAGGGACGACTCCGCCATTCTTGCATGCTGTCGCTCGCTGGCACGAAACCCTCCCGCCCGGACAACCACAGGTCCGTTCGGCTTGGCCGATCCTCAAGTCCAAACCGTTCTGGTTTTATACGCTCGCGTTCGGTACGGCGATGGGCACCTTCTTCGTATTCTTCTCGATAGCACCGCGCATTCTGGTCGATCGTGTCGGCTATTCGGAGCTGGAGTTCAGTTTTGCTTTCGCCTCTGTTGCCCTGGTTATGACCGTCACGGCGCGCTTCGCGAAGTGCTACGTCGAACGATGGGGGATCTACGGCAGTATTCAACGCGGCATGTGGCTCCTCCTGATCGGCGCCGCCATCCTCGCCGTCGTTTGGACGATCGCCGATCCGGGCTTTGCCACCTTCATTCTGCCGATGTGGATCATGGCGGTGGGCATTGTCTTCACCGTCTCCGTCACGGCCAACGGGGCGCTGGCATCCTTCGGTGACCGAGCCGGCTTGGCCGTATCGATCTACTTCGCGGGCCAGAGCGTCATCGTCAGCGTAATTGGCACGTTCGCAGTGGCGGCGCTCGATGGTAGCACGCCTTGGCCCCTCGTGGTCTTTTCAACCGTGCTTGGCCTTTCAGTGCTCTGCGCGATGCGCCTCAAGTAAAGGCGTGCGATGCAGGTGGGCGGAGCCACGAGCCCCCACCTGCACGTGCGTGCGAGAAGTCAGTTTCTTTCCGCCCGGCTTGGCAGTCGCGGATCAGATGTAGTCCAGGCGCATCGCGCCGGAAGCTCCATCTTCGCTCCGGGGGCAGCTGGTTCTCTAAGGATTTTGCTGCAACTCGCGGGACCGATCACGAGCCTGCGAGTTCCTAGATTTTTCCGCGCAAGGTAGACGGCTTTCGCAGGTGTTCTTTCAGATCTGTTCCGGAAGAGAGGTGAAAGGCGGGCAGCACGAATTTGCCGTCGCTCAGCGTGCACGGTTCAGCACATTCGCCCAGCGCCTCGATACCCGTGATAACGGAAGCAGCGCCTGGTAAACTTCGGCGCCGAGCTCCGTGACCTCGTAACCGCGGTCGCCCAAATTCACGAGACGGGCCGCCTGCAATTCCTTCAGACGGGTGTTGAGCACCGCCGGAGAGATCGTCTCGCAAGCGGCCTGCAAGGATCGGAAACCGCTGGGTCCCTGCTCGCTGAGCGTCCATAATACGCCCATCGCCCACCGTCGCCCCAGAAGGTCGAACATCGCCATGATCGGGCTGCCGCTCTTCGATCCGCGGACACGCGACCCGGGTACGGGAATATCGACCAT